>DATJQF010000052.1:0-7648 GCA_035505995.1 Bacteroidales bacterium | reverse complement strand
CGGGATATTCCTGAAATCCACCACCAGGTCCTCGTACCCAAACGTCGTTCCCCTTTCGGTAAGCATGATCTTCTCATTGCCCGTCGACCGGATCTTATCCACCGCGAATTTCATGGATGAAGAGGAGGCGAACTGCCCTTTCTTCACATTGATCGTTTTTTCCGTTTTCCCGGCCGCCACGAGCAGGTCGGTCTGACGGCAGAGGAATGCCGGGATCTGAAGGACGTCGGCATACAGGGCTGCCTTCACCGCTTCCTCTTCCGTATGAATATCGGTGAGGGTGGGCAGGGAGTATTTCTTCCCGGCTTTCCGGATGATCTCCAGGGCCTTCTGATCGCCGATCCCGGTAAAGGAGTCGAGCCGCGACCGGTTGGCTTTCCGGTAAGAAGCCTTGAAAATATAAGGGATGCCGAGCTTTTCGGTGATTGAGGCGACCTTCGCCGCGACTTCCATCACCAGTTCCTCGCTTTCCACCACACAGGGACCTGCGATGAGGAAGAAATTGCCGGAATCCGTGTGTTTCAAATTGGGTATTTCAAACATGAGACGGCGGGGTTAGGGTATAAAGTTTGTAAAGTTTGTAAAGTTTATAAAGTTTATAAAGTTTATGAAGTTATTTCAGTAGTTATATTTTTTCTTCCAGAGTTCCTTCAGCCTGGCCCGCAGCTCCTTTTCCCTCGGGTTATCCTGCGGCTCATAAAAAGCGGTTCCGCTGAGCTTTTCCGGCAGGAACTCCTGCTCCGCAAAATTATGCTCGAAATCATGGGCGTATTTATAATCCTTCCCGTAACCTATCTTCTTCATCAGCTTGGTGGGGGCGTTGCGGATGTGAAGCGGCACGGGTTGGTCGCCTGCCTCGCGGGTCGCCTGCTGCGCTTTCCGGATCGCCAGGTAGGAGGCATTGCTCTTCGGGGAGCAGGCCAGGTAGATGGCGGTCTGGGAAAGGATCAGGTCGCATTCGGGGTACCCGATCACGTTGACGGCCTGGAAGCAGGAGTTAGCCAGCAGGAGGGCGTTCGGGTTGGCATTCCCGATATCCTCCGATGCCAGGATCAGCATCCGCCGGGCGATGAAGAGCGGATCTTCTCCGGCCTGTACCATCCGTGCCAGCCAGTATACCGCGCCATTGGGATCGCTTCCCCGCATCGACTTGATAAATGCGGAAATGATATCGTAATGCATCTCCCCGGCCTTATCGTACAGGGCGAGGTTTTGCTGGATGATGCGGAGGGTATTCCGGTTGGTGATCACGATCTCCCGGTCCTGCTTCTTCTCTGATCCGGCCACCAGCTCCAGCGCATTGAAGAGTTTCCGGGCATCGCCGCCTGAGATCCGCAGCAGGGCTTCCGGCTCTTCGATCCGCACCGGCTTCCCGAGCGCCCGGGACAGATGTTCGCGTCCCATCTCGAGCAGCTTCAGCAGATGTTCCTCTTCCAGTGGTTTCAGGATATAGATCTGGCAACGGGAAAGCAAGGGAGAGATGACCTCGAAGGAAGGATTCTCCGTGGTGGCCCCGATAAAGGTGACAATCCCCTTTTCCACCGCTCCCAGCAGGGCATCCTGCTGCGATTTGCTGAACCGGTGGATCTCATCGATGAACAGGAAGGGGCTGTCGCCGGTCTTTTTCGCCAGGCTGATGATATCCCTCACGTCCTTCACGCCGGAGCTTACGGCGCTCAGGGTAAAGAACTGGCGGCGGAGCTGCCGGGAGATAATGTACGCCAGGGTGGTCTTGCCCACGCCGGGGGGGCCCCACAGGACCATCGACGGTACTTCCCCCGTCTCGATGGCTTTCCGGAGGATCGCCCCGGGTCCTACCAGGTGCTCCTGCCCGATATAGCCATCCAGGGATTCAGGACGAAGCTGCTCTGCTAATGGAACAAGCAAGATGATTTACGGTTTACGACGGTTGATTCAGGATCACTTTTAACCAGCGACCCATGACCAGCGACAATTTCCCTTCAAAATTACACTATACCCCCGTATTTTTAGTAAAATTTTAATGGACTGATTATGAGCGCTTTATTTTAAATGTTAAAAAATGTTAAAAAATAGTGGCCTAAAAATTTGGAGGGAATTACTTCATTGACTTACATTTGCTGCAAATTTAAAATCAATAAACAGATGAAAAAACTTGCAGCATTATTAGTAGTTGGCGCAGTTGCATTTATGTATGCCTGCGGTCCCAGCGCAAAAGAACTCGAGGAAAAAAGGATTGCCGACTCGATCCGGGTTGCCGATTCATTAGCTATGGTCCAGGCAGAACAGCAGAGAGTGGCTGATTCAATTGCCAAGGCACAGGAAGAAAAGAGGAAGAACGACAGCATTGCTCACGAAGATTCAGTGAAGAAACACCTGATCAAGAAGGTGGTGGCCCCGAAGAAAAAGGGTCATAAATAAGAGTCTTTACCTGTAAAAAAAGCCCCCGGATGGGGGCTTTTTTTATACCCGGGGCTGAAGCCCCGGGGTAATTCAGAAATCACAAATTCTTGATCTCCGCTACCAGCTTCTGCATGCTGGCCTTGGCATCTCCGAACAGCATGCGGGTTTTGGGATGATAGAACAGGTTGTTCTCGATAGCCGCATATCCCTTCGCCATGCTTCTCTTCATCACAATGGTGTTTTTGGCTTCCCATACCCGGATCACCGGCATACCGGCGATCGGGCTGGAGGGATCGTCTTCCGCAGCCGGGTTCACCACATCGTTGGCGCCCACCACGATCACCGCATCGGTGCTC
Source organism: Bacteroidales bacterium (assembly GCA_035505995.1). GTDB lineage: Bacteria > Bacteroidota > Bacteroidia > Bacteroidales > FEN-979 > DATJQF01. The sequence goes on along the minus strand of DATJQF010000052.1, from coordinate 4,910 downwards.
GCCATCTCCTTGTTGGCATCCTCCATCTCCAGCAGCTTCTCATAGGGCACATCGGCCTCCGCCAACAGCACATTCATATGGCCGGGCATTCGTCCCGCCACAGGATGGATCCCGTATTTCACTTCCACCCCTTTGGAGGATAACAGGTTATCCAGCTCATGACAGAGATGCTGGGCCTGTGCCACCGCCAGTCCGTATCCGGGTACGATAAATACCTTCTGGGAATAGCTCAGCAGGATCGCGGCATCGCTCAGGGTGATCTCCTTGACCGTCTTGTCGCCCGACTGCCCGGCAGGACCTGAGCTTCCACCGAAGGCGCCGACGATCACATTCAGCAGCGACCGGTTCATTGCCTTGCACATCAGGATCGTGAGCAGGGTGCCGGAGGAGCCGACCAGGATCCCCCCGGTGAGCATCGCCTGGTTTTTATAGAGGAACCCTCCGCAGGCCGCGGCCACCCCGGTAAATGAGTTCAGGAGGGAGATCACCACCGGCATATCCGCGCCGCCGATCGGCATCACGAAGCTGACCCCATAGATCAGCGCCAGTACCGCCAGGATATAGATCCACAGGTTGTCGCCGGACACCGGTTTGCGGATCATGATGAACACGACGACCGCCAGCAGGAGCAGCAGGAAGACCGCATTCACATACCGCAGCCAGGGGGATTTGATATCGCCGATCCGTTCGTCCAGCTTGCCGAACGCGATCATGCTCCCGGCAAAGGAAACCCCGCCGATCATCAGCCCGGCCAGCATGGCCAGGGTTTCCCCGCTCAGCATGGTAGTGGCTCCCGCTGCGGCCATTTCGGTTTGCAGCCGCGGGAATTCCATCATGGAGATCAGGGCGGCGCAGGCGCCCCCCATCCCGTTGAACATGGAAACCATCTGGGGCATGGCGGTCATCTTCACCTTGCGGGCGGCGACCCAGCCGACGGCGGTCCCGATCACCAGGGCCCCGAGGATCCAGGGGATATTCCCGATATTTTCTCCCTCCTTCTTATGGAAAAGGATGGTGAACAGGATCGCGAGGAACATCCCCGAAGCCGCCCACAGGTTCCCGTTCCGGGCGGTATCCGGGTGACTCAGTTTCTTCAGTCCTACGACGAAAAGCACGGACGCGAGAATATACGAAATCTCCAGCAGGCTGATCTGCGGAGAATATTGCATGATTTTCACTATCTGTTCCATGGCCTATTCTTTTTTGGTTTTTTTCTTCCGGAACATCTCGAGCATGCGGTCGGTCACGACGAATCCGCCGACCACGTTCAGGGTGCCCAGGACAACGGCCAGGAACCCGAATACCATGGAAAGGGTGTCATGGGCATGACCCATGACAATGATGGCGCCGATGATCACGACCCCGTGGATCGCATTGGCGCCCGACATCAGCGGGGTGTGGAGTACGGACGGGACATGGGAGATCACTTCGATCCCCAGGAATAGCGAAAGGATGATAATGAAGATCGCTTCCCGGTTCTCCATGAAAAATTTAAGGACATCATTCATACAGGCTATGATTTTTGGGTTAACATACTTTTGACTCTCTCGTTCACCACCTCGCGGTTATGGGTCAGGCAGGTTCCCTTTACCAGGTCGTCTTCCCAGTTGAGCTTGAATTCGCCGTTGGCGCTGAACATCAGCTTCAGGAAATTCAGGAGGTTCTTGCCGAACATCCGGCTGGCGTCGGAAGGCATATCGACGGCGAAAAAGGAATTCCCCACCACCCGGACTCCGTGATAAACGACGGTTTCGTTATTTTTCGTCACCTCGCAGTTCCCGCCGGTGGAAGCGGCAAGGTCGATCACGACCGATCCCGGCTTCATGCCCTCCAGGGTCTCCTTCCGGAGCAGGAGCGGGGCTTTCTTCCCGGGGATCTGCGCCGTACAGAGGATCACATCCGATTTCACGGCATGCTGATGGATAACTTCCGCCTGCTTCCTCCTGAATTCATCCGTCTGCTCGACGGCATACCCTCCGGCCGCCTTATCATCAAGCGCCCCTTCGACTTCTACGAATTTTCCTCCCAGCCCGGTCACTTCCTCCTTCACGGCCGACCGTACATCGAACACTTCCACTACGGCTCCCAGCTTCCGGGCGGTCGCGATGGCCTGCAATCCGGCTACTCCCGCACCGAGGATCAGCATCTTGGCGGGGATGATCGTCCCGGCCGCCGTCATGAACATCGGGAAGAACTTGGGAAGGAGGTTGGCCGCCGTCAGCACCGCCTTATAGCCGTTCACCGTGGCCATGGACGACAGGATATCCATTGCCTGCGCGCGGGTGGTGCGCGGAATGATATCCAGGCTGAAGCTGGTGATCCCCGCCGCGGAAAGGGTGCGGGTCAGCTCCCCGTTGAAAAAAGGGTTCAGGACGGCTACCAGGACCTGGCCTTCTTTCATCGACTTGATATCGCCGGGATCGGGAGGGTTGATGCCCAGCAGCAGCCCGGCGTCGCGGATCAGCTCTTTCCGTCCGGTGATCTTTGCCCCGGCAGCCTCATACTCCCTGTCGGACGCATAACTCCCGGAGCCTGCTTCCTGTTCCACCAGCACCGGGATGTTCATTTTTGTGAGAACGGCAACGGCTTCGGGCAAAAGGGCCACACGCTTTTCGCTGCCGGTTTCTTTTAGTACACCTATTACCATAATGCTATGCAATTGATGATTAATTATTGTGAGGTTGTGTGATGAGCCGTTCAGTCCTTGAATCCGATCTTTTTATGGGTCCCGTCGCAGAACGGCTTTTTTTTGGAAGCGCCGCAGCGGCAAAGGGCTGCAGTCGCCGTGGTCGGCGTCAGTTCCTTTTTTTCCGGGTCCAGGATGATGAAATTCCCTTTGATCAGGGCCGGTCCGTCCCTCAGGATCTCGATCCTGGTCGTTTGGACGTCTTCTTTCTTCGGTTCCTTGGCAACAGCGACTTTTTCCCGCTGGTGAATCAGGTAGGTAAGCGCCCGGGTAGGGCAGGTATCTATGGTTTTGATGATCTCGTCTGAAGTCCCTCCGTTCATATCCACCCAGGGCCGTTTCCGCAGGTTGAACACCATGGGCGACCCTACCAGGCAGTTGGCGGAATGAATGCAAAGTTCCCGCTTCCAGAAAACCGAAATCTCCCCGTTCGTGTACTCTTTCCCCGCCACCTTGTGCTCCCTGATCTCATCCAGTTCGGTTTTGGTTATCTTGTTCGACATAAATCCGTTATTAAGAACCGGTAAAGGTAATAATAATTACTTTTGGGGCAGGATCGATTTCAGAAGATGAATAGCCGGAACACAGACAATGCCTACAGGAAAGGCCAGAACAGTAAGACGGGGAAATGGAAAACCGTCCCGGATCCTTTTACCCTGTTCGGGAAATGGTTTGGGGAAGCTAAGCGCAAAGCCGGCAGGAACTATGAGGCGATGCACCTGGCAACGGCCGGCAGGGGAGGCCGTCCTTCCGGAAGGATGGTGCTCCTGAAGGGATTTGATGAAGCGGGGTTTGTATTCTACACCAACTATGGCAGCCGGAAAGCAAGGGAGATAGGGGAGAATTCCCGGGTGGCCCTGACCTTTTACTGGCAGGCCCTGGACCGCCAGGTGAGGATAGAGGGAAGGGCCCGGAAGGTCAGCGCCGCGGAATCGGATGCTTATTTCAAAAGCCGTCCGCCGGAGAGCAGGATCAGTGCGGTCATTTCCCCGCAAAGCCAGGTGATCGCGGATCTCCGCAACCTGCTGGATCCCTGGAAGCGCCTCCTGGAAGAGGGCGATCCCGGAAAAATCAGGCGCCCGGCCCACTGGGGTGGGTACCGGGTCGCTCCTGATCTGTTCGAATTCTGGCAACAGGGGGAATTCCGCCTGCACGACCGGATCCGTTACCGGCTGGAAAAAGGCCAATGGATCGCCGACCGGCTGGCCCCCTGATCCGGGAGTTACGTCATCCTGAATGTAAATGTGACGCGGTAATGCTGGTTGTACGGGCTCACCACCCCCGTGCAGCAGATCCCGGATAGCGCTTCCTTCACGTAATTCTCCAGGTACGGAGAGCTTCCTTTGATGCTTTTTACCTGCACCTTGCCCTCGTCCGACAAAGTGAACACTACCTCCACCTCACCGTTGGCGGGATTCTTTGCCTGGTATCCGGGGTAGGGGACATTTTGCATCAGGATCTCGCGGATCGATTTTGCCGGCGGGGTAAAGGCGTACAGGTTATCTGTCATGAGCACTCCCGTGGCCATGATGGCCAGCAAGAGCATAATTCGGACGGTTGTTTTCATTTGGTATTCTCCTATCATTTTTTTGTTTTTAACTGGTTGGTATGGCGTATGGTTTTCCTCAAATGAGGCGGAAATTGAATTTTACCTTAAAATACCGGTTATGTGCTTCCGGCAATTCGCAGTACAGGCTGCTGAGCCTGTTCCTGACATATGCGGAAAGCTCCGGGTTAGTGGTATAAACATTATACACCTTGAGCTTCCCTTCGTCCGACACCTGGAAGATGACCACGACTTCCCCTTCCAGCTGATCCCTGACCGCTGATGGGGGATAGGTGACGGTTTCCTTCAGGCGGGAATACATCTGTGCCGCACAGCTGCCGGAAGGTTCAAGGGCAGCGGCGGATCCGGTCACGATCAGAATAAAGAACAGGACCGTAAGAACTGGTTTGAGATTTATATGCGGATACATGGCTTTTCATTTTAAGAGATTCGTTTGTCGGTCAAAAGTATATCCGCTAAATGGCTGAATACAAATGTTTTCGGTGATCGGGCAGATACGGTTCGCCAAAGGCTCCGGAAAACGGGTATAGTCTGTTGACCTGCGGAAACAGCAGGTTGGCTGAAAAAAGGAGGGAGTTAAATTGAAAAACCGGGAGTTCGCGTATCCGGAAGCGGCTTTTGTGCAAACATAAAAAAAGGCTGCCGGGAAATTTCGCG
>DATJQF010000051.1:0-10481 GCA_035505995.1 Bacteroidales bacterium | reverse complement strand
GAAGGACCCGAGGGCCGGATGAACGGAGGGTCCGGAGCTACCGCCGGGCCTAAGCAGCTTTGTAAAGCTTCTTTAATTCCGACTTCAGGCCGGCAATCCTCTTTTTCTCGATCCGGGCCTGCTTCATATGGCCTAAGTTGGTTGCAGTATAGATGAAAGGGCTGTACATATTCCCCGGGAACCTCCTGAGAAGGGAAGAGATCCGGTAAAACCTTTTCCGGGCAATGGTTTTGCCGGTCTGCAGCTCGAGGGGGGTCATGTTCTTCGGCTGGAAAACCACGGTGTTGTGATCATAATACCTCCAGTCGTCGGTGAGCAGCCGTCCCGAGCTCTTGAATTCTTCATACGTTTTCGTCCCGGGATACGGAGTGAGAATATTGAAAGATACCGTGCTGATTTTTGCCTTGATCAGGAATTTCACCGTCTCCCTGAACACATTCCGGGTATCCGAATCAAAGCCGAAGATCATGGAGGCATGAATCAGGATCCCCATCTTCTTGATCTTTTTGATCATGGCCAGCAATTCCTTGTTATCCTTCATCGATTTCTTCATGGTCTTCTGGTTCAGCTCATTCACGCTTTCGAGCCCGATGAAGAGTGCCTTGCAACCGCTTTTGGCAGCCAGCTCCAGCAGTTCCGTCTCCTTCAGAAAAGAGATGGAAGCCTGTCCCACCCATTTGATCTTCAGGGGAATCAATGCCCGGAAAAGTTCTTTTGCATATTTCGGATGACCGATGATATTATCATCCAGGAACATGAAATTCCTTCCCCCGGAGGTTTCAATATCCTTTACGATATTTTTCACGGGGATATGCCGGATGGTCTTCCCGAACAGGTCCGTTACACAGCAGAAGTCGCACTGGTACGGACATCCCCGGGTCGACATGATCGGGATAAGATTGAACAGCCGGTTCTTCAGGATCTTGCTGAAATCTTTCGGGATATATTGATCGAGGTCGGGCGACGGATTATGGTATTTTGGTTTCAACGTACCGGAAGAGAAGTCGCGCAGGACCTCTTCCCAGACGCCTTCTGCCTCGCCGATCACGACCGCATCCGCATGCTGTGCTGCCTCCTCCGGTAAGATGGTGGGATGGACTCCCCCCATGATAACGGTTTTTCCCCTTTTCCTGAACTCGTAGGCCAGCTCATAGGCACGCGGGGAATTCGCGGTCATGCAGCTGATCCCGACCAGGTCGCATTCCTCGTCCAGGTTGATCTTTTCCACCTCTTCCTCAATGATCCTGACCGTATGTTCAGGAGGGGTAAGGCCTTCGAGTATATACAACCCGAGCTGGGGCATCATCAGGCCCCGGGGGGTTCTTTTCTTTGGATTTACGGCAGGCGATATGAAGACGATCTTCATTTTTCTCAGGATTTATAATTGATCGCGAAAGGGTGGGATGAGACCACATCGATGGTATTATGGATCAGCCTGTGGATATTCTTCAGGTAGGGCCGTTCATCGACAGAGCAGAATGACAACGCCGTTCCGGTCAGGCCCGCTCTACCCGTCCTGCCGATCCGGTGAACATAGGTTTCCGCATTCTCGGGGATCTCGAAATTGATGACGTGGGTAAGCCGCTCCACGTCGATCCCCCTGGAGGCGACATCCGTTGCTACCAGGACGCGGATCGTTCTTTTCTTGAAGGCCCGCAGGGCCTGTTCCCTTGCACTCTGGGATTTATTGCCATGGATCGCCTCGGCACGGATCCCGGACCTTATGAGTTCCTTGACGACCCGGTCGGCTCCGCGCTTGGTCCTTGTAAAGACCAGCGCATGCTCAATTTCTTTGTTCCTGAGCACATGGCTCAGGAGGAGCTTTTTATTTTCCTTGTTGACATGGTAGACCGACTGGCTGACCAGTACCGGCGGAAGGGAATCGGGTGAAAGATTCAGGTCTACCGGGTTTCTCAGAAGTCCGGCCGCCAGCTTTCTTATTTCGGCAGGGGCCGTGGCAGAAAATAAAAGTGTTTGTCTTTTTACAGGAACATACGCCAGGATCTTTTTAATATCATGGATAAATCCCATATCCAGCATCCGATCGGCTTCATCCAGTACCAGGAGTTCAACGCAGTCCAGGTCAATATAACGCTGTTGCATCAGGTCGAGCAATCTTCCGGGAGTTGCGATCAGGATATCCACTCCCGTCCGCAATGCTTTGATCTGGGTGCTTTGTGATACACCCCCGTAAACGGTGGTTTGTTTCAGGTTGAGCAGGCTGCCGTAGTCTGTGAATTCCCGGCTGATCTGAACCGCCAGCTCGCGGGTAGGGGTCAGGATAAGGGCCTTGATGGTGGTCCGTTCTGATCTGACTTTTCTCAAGCTTAAAAGCTGCAGGATAGGTAATGCAAATGCCGCGGTTTTTCCGGTCCCTGTCTGGGCACAACCGAAGAGGTCCCTTCCTTCCAGGATCGTCGGGATTGCCTGTACCTGCACCGGGGTGGGAACGGTATATCCTTTTTTATGTAAAGCTCCTAAAAGTGGTTTAATTAAATTCAGATTTTCAAATGTCATAAATAATGGTCTTAAGATTTTAGTAATTAATAAGTAACACGGAATTCAATTCAGTAGGAATGAATCCCGGAAATTACTGCTGAGAAAAATGTGTGATTTTACAGACTTGCAAGGAGAGAGGTTACAAACCGGATTGAATGACAATCTTTCTGAGAAGCGTGCAAAAATACAACTAATAATTCACCGGGAAGGGAAAAATATGGTTATATTATTTCGGGTCAGGAAGAGGGGTCCTTCATGTATTTCAGGACCAGCACTTTATTGGTGCCAAAAATTTCAAGAATATTGAGTCTGCCCGTCAGGGATCTGAAAAGAGAGGTCAGGTGATCAAATTGCTGCTGTTGATTTTTATTCATGACAATATGGTTGAATATCAGGAGGCCGTTATCCGATAGTATCCTGATGCACTGCTCCAGGAATATTCCTGTCCTGAATTTCGCAGGTACCTCCTGGTCGCGGAAAAGGTCGACCACAATTACATCGAACTGCTGGTCGGTGGCTGAGACATATTCAAAAGCGTCCCTGCAAAGGATATCCAGCCCGGAATACCGGTCGATTCCAAAATATTTCCTGGCCAGGTCGATGATCTGCGGGTCATGATCGATCCCGGTTACGTGGGTAGTCAGCCGGAGCTCATCTCTCAGGATGGAAACCACGCTTCCGGCACCCAGTCCGAGAAGCAGCATCCGGGCCGGCCGGCTTTCGGCGAGCCGGGTTTCCCTGAAAACCCGCTGGAACAACCGGTGCAGCGAGCCAAAGGAATAATTGGAGTTTCCTGCATCCAGCTGGTACTTTCCCGAGATATACCAGACCTCCACCATCCCGTTCAGCGGGGATCTGAGCCTCTTTACCCGTTGGCCCCAGAAATAACTGTAAAGATATCTGAGCCTGCTAACCATTTATTTCAGTCCGAGTACATCCAGTCCCTGGTCAAATACAATATCCACCGGGATCCTGGCACTCTTCAGCCGGTCCAGGTCTGATTGCAGCCTGTCGCGGACCTTTCCGTTGGCCTCCAGCCAGGCGGATGCCCCGGCGTAATCGCCGTCCCCTTCAAAAGCGAGGATCTTCGCGCCCCATTCGTTCATCGCCTCTTTGAACTTCTCAAAGTCCACTTTGTACGTACCCTGATCTGTCCGTTCAAAAGCCCCATGATCCTGGAAGAAATTAAAGCACATCATATTGGCTTTTCCATGGGCATCGGAGGCCCCGAAACGTACCGACCGGAGCAGTCCGGCCATAAAGGTGACATAACACGCTTCCGGGGTGATGTTCCTGATCTCTCCCATTTCAATAAGCCGCGTAGTCATGAACAATCCCAGCACATCGGCTTTGCCTTCCTCGAAGGAAGCATACTTTTCCTTCAGGGCTTCCCGCACCGTCCCCTTATGGGTGATGGTATTCCTGATACCCAGCCCGTGGGCCACCTCATGAAACATGATGGTGGAAAAGAAGGCATCGAAGGTGATGTACTTCCGCTGCGACGAGTCGATCAGCACGCGCGAAATGGGAACGAGGATATGGTCGAATTTGGCTTGCATCAGGTTCTTCAGCTGCAGCCGGCGCGATCCTTTCAAGGCCTGCACCTTTTCATCGTTCGGCAGGTTGATGGCGATGCTTTTTCCGCCCGCATTCGTATGACCGGCCACATAGATCGCATCGTAGGCATTCAGGTCGGAACCGGAGGCCGGAACCTCCTTTTTGTATTTGGGATCCGCCGGCAGCTCCTTCTGAAGCTGGGGAAGAAAGCCGGCAAATTTCTGCAGCTTGCTGCTCCAGTCCTTATCCTTTACCAGGAGGGTGGCTTCATAACCGTCCTTGTATCCGAACAGCCCGTCCTCATAATTCTCGATCGGCCCGAATTCCATGTCGATCGTATTGTTTTTCATCTCCATCCAGGCGATGTCGCTTTTAAAATAATTATCGGTCAACAGTGCTTCTGCCCGGAGCTCCAGGTATTTCTTCAGGCCCTGATCTTCCGCCAGCGCCGCCGCTTGATGCAACAGGGAGGCTGCCTTCACCAGCGGGTCGTGCCACGCATCATGGAACCATACTATTTTCAGCGACCGGTCTTCGTTCCTACGGATCAGGGTGTAGGGACTGGTCTTATCCTTGTTCTTCCATTTCCCGAATTCCTCTTTCGTCATATCATACGGATAGAAGTTCGCCCCGGCCGGCTTGGTCCCGTAATCCTCCATGAAGGGCTTGTTATCGTTCAGCCGGTCCCAGGCCCCGTAATTGATCTCCGCGTACCGCCGCACAAGCGAATCGTTGATCTGGCCAAGGAAGTTTTCCTTGTTGCCGAACGACTGCTCCCAGAAAAGAGCTTCCATGATCTTCGCCACGTCGATCAGGATGGGGATCATTTGCTTTTCCTTGTCGGTCAGCCGGGTCAGGTCGGTCGTAAGACGAACAACCGCCAGCTGCCCGATCTTTGCGGTCATTAGGGAATCTTCCTTGCTCATGGTTATTTTCTTTTCCACCTGATGGTTACAGGAAATGAACACGACGGTCAGGTAAAACGCTGCGGTAAGAAGATAAATTCTTTTCATAGGCTAATGGTTGTTTCGTGATGAATGTCGTTATTTCTTACGGCCGATCATCAGGCTGGCCCCGCCGGCAGTTTCTTTCCGGAGGATTTTCGTCAGTCCGGACTGCTCCATCCACTCCCTCATTTCATTTTCCGTGTAAGTGTCGCCATGCAGCGTGCCGACCAGCATATTCAGGGCGAAAATAGCGCCTGTTTCGGGCTGGGTACGGTCCTCGCTCATCACATGATCCCGGATCACTACCTGTCCTCCCGGATTCAACGCTTCCGCCGCTTTCCGGATCAGCCGGAGGTTTTCTCCGGGGGAATTGATATGGACCACGGCGGATATAAACACCAGGTCGTAACCGTGGCCGAAATCGTTCACGAGGTAATCCCCCGCCAGCGTGGTTACGGACGAAGTCATCCCGGCCCTTTCAATATATCCCTGCGTGATCGGAACCACACCGGGAAGATCGAACACGACGGCTGTGGCTCCCTGGATCCTCCTGACGAACTCAAAACAGAAGGCGCCGGAGCCGCCGCCTACATCGAGGATCTTTTTGACCTTTTTCAGGTCCAGGACGTCGGCTACCTCGATCGCCTCCTGCCCGGCCCGGGCATGCATGGCGGCAATGAATCCTTCCAGCCACGAGTCCCCCCGATCCCCGATGGAGGGCTGATTGGCTACCGTGGTTCCGGTGAGGACCGCTTCCGTAAGCGTGTTCCAGGTCCGCCAGAGGCCCACTGCATGGGTCAGTCCGCCCAGGTAGGCAGGAGAACTTTCCACCAGGAATTTGGAGGAAAAGGGGGTATTGAAGAAAACGCCTCCCTTCTTATCCAGCAATCCCAACGCCACCAGGGCATTCAGGAAACGATCGGTGGCACGGGGATCGGCCTGGATCTCTTTTGCCAGTTCGGAAGAGGTCCTGCCCTTTACTGCCAGCAGGGTGGCGATGCGCAGCTCATGTGCCGTCAGGAGGATACGGCTGATGCGGAAGGCGTTCACCTTTTCCATGAATTCCCCGGCAGAGGTTATCTTTCCAGCCATATTAATTTATTACGTCAGGCGAATTTAACTATTTTTCTTTCTTAAATTTGTCATTCGGTCACGAACCGATTGTTTAACTTAAAAAAAGATTTTTATGGGAAATGTAACTATTACCGTCATCGTAGTCCTTGTGATCCTGCTGTTCTTTGCAGGGATCAGGATCGTACGGCCGACCCACCGCGGACTGATCGAGCGGCTGGGCAAGTACAACCGTTTTGCCGGTCCCGGATTCCACTGGATCATTCCTGCGATCGAGAAAATGTACCAGGTCAACATCACCGAAAAGATGATCAACGCCGAACCCCAGGAGATCATCACCAACGATAACCTGAACGCCAAAGTGGATGCCCAGGTTTACTTCAAGATCCGCAACGACGAGGACGATGTGAAAGCTTCCCAGTACAATGTGAACAACATCGAGTACCAGATCGTCAACCTGGCCCGGACCACACTCCGTAACATCATCGGGACCCTCACCCTGAAATCGGCCAACAGCGAGCGGGGAAGGATCAACAAGGACCTTCATTCCACCCTGCTGGCAGAGACCAACCACTGGGGGATCGAGATCATCCGCACCGAGCTGAAGGAGATAGATCCTCCCAAGGACGTCCAGGAGACCATGAACAAGATCGTGAAGGCCGAGAACGAGAAGATCGCGGCTGTTGACTTCGCCACGGCTACCGAGACGAAGGCTGACGGGGAGAAACGGGCGGAGATCCGCCGGGCGGAAGGGATCAAGCAGGCGGCGATCCTGCGGGCGGAAGGGGAGGCCCAGGCCATCCAACTGGTGAACGAGGCAGCGGAAAAGTATTTCATCGGGAATGCCCAACTGCTGCGGCGGATCCAGGCGCTGGAAACTTCGCTGAAAGACAATGCAAAAATCGTCGTCCCGACCGGTTCCGATCTTGTGAATGTATTGGGAGAACTGGGAGGCATCCTCCCGATCAGGCAGAAGCCGGATTCAACCGGCATGGCCGCCAAAGGATAGTATCCCTCAGGATTTGGAGTGGATGTGAGAAGCCAGCTCCTCCGTTAGCTTTTTGATCTCCTTCTCCAGGGAAATCCGGAAACTTTTGAATTCTTCCACGAGTACTCCGTGGATCTCTTTTTGCTTTTCCACTTCCTTGCCCTTGATTTCCAGCGAGGAACCGATCTCCTTCACTTTCTGGTCATGTTGCAGCAGCTTCTTTCCATGCTCCGCTTTCAGTTCATCCATGGCAGCCAGGAGGGCCTGCGACTTTTCGTTCAGCGATTTCAGGAGCACGTCGATCTGCGCCGCCAGCTCCTGTTCCTTCTTCTCCTCCTGCTCGACGGCCAGCTGCAGTTTTTGCTTAATATCGCCGGCGAGGGTGGTGAGCTTATCATGCTCCAGCCGGTTGGCCTCCTTCAGGGCAGCCGCCTCCTTTTCCATGGTCTCTTCCTTCTTTCCGAGAAGCTCCATGGCATTCTTAAGCTGGCTTCTGAAACGGAACAGGAGCAGGAAAACCACAACAAACAGGATCAACGCCAGCAGGTAAGTGACCCCGATAAATATTCTTGAGTTCGTCTTATTCCGGTCGAGACGATGCTGGAAGACCTGGATCGTAGCCTTTGCGGCAGCCAGGGAGTCTGCATTGCCGGCTATGGTGGCCTGGCCGGCTTTGACCACCGTCTTCAGACTGTCGACCAGGGCAGCCTGGCGGGTGGCCAGCTTTTTGGCTTCAAGCCCGGCTTTTTTAGCCTGGTCTATGTTCAGGTTGATCTTTTTCTTTTCATCCTGGAATTCCTTTTTGGAAACCACTTCCGTTGTTTGGCTGAATGCCTGGAACCCAAGGAGAGACAGGATCAGGGCAGGTAAAATTTTTTTCATAGTACGGGATTTTAAATATGCCCTAAAGATACAATATAAATATTTGGAAGTCAAGAGTATCAAAGAAAATGGTGAAATGGCGGGATGGTGAAAAGGAGAAAAGCGAAAAGGTGACCTGGGGATTATTAAAAACTCCACTTATACCTCAGGAAGATGAAAGTGATCCCGGCACGGCTGGCCTGGGTGTCGTAGATCTGGAACAGCTGGGCGAGGAGCATCAGTTCCATGTTGTTGGTCAGGGAAACCGTTCCGGAAGGGATCAGGATATAGGTTTTGTTGGTCCAGTTGTACATGCCGGCCAGGGAAAGATTCAGCAGGGGGAGGACCGGGTAATTGACTCCCCCGAATACAGTAAAATCCGATAAGAAAGGATTCTTGGCGCTCATCGAGGATTCCGTGTTCTGGTTGGCGGAAAGCAGGGTGGTGAGATTCCCGTTCGGGTTCCCGTTGTACAGCGCTTCAAACTGGAGCATCAGGGAGTTCCGGAAGGTATAATCATATCCCAGCGAAGCCGTGACCACCCCCGTGGTATCCCCGAACTTCTTCAACGGCTGAAACCACGTGGCTTCCCCCCGGAACCCTCCTCCGGCGATCTGCCCCGACCAGCCTCCCCCCACAGCCAGGTCGGTGCCGTCCATCACGCCGCCCAGCACCTGGAAGTCCCATTTCCACCGGTTGAACTGGTACAGGCCGGCTGCCGTGATCTTCCAGTCCTTTGCCGCCTTCACCGTGATTTCCGCCCTACCCAGGTTCTCCGGGTAATATTGAAAACGAACGGCGTCGCTTCCGGGCTTTTCTTCATAATCGAAATCGAGATAGGAGTAGGAATTGAAAATATCATTCGGGTTCCACACGTAATTCAATCCCCAGTTCACCCGCTGCCTTCCGGCGGTAACCTGGAACTTTCCCTTGCTGAAATCGACCCAGAGCCGGTCGAGGGAAGTGTTCAGCACATAATGGGGCCCGGATACGATGTTCCAGGAGAGATCGACCACGCCGTTATCATATCCGAACGAGGTGAAGTAATCGGGATACTCCTTGTCGAGATTCCCGAAGGAGAACCGGTTCCTCATGCCGGCGCCCATTGAAAATGCCGGCGAGATCTGCCAGCGGAAGTTCAGCCGGTTATGGACCAGGTTCTGCCAGTACCAGGTTTCATTGACGTTGGTGTACAGGACCCCCGGCATTTCCTTCAGGTATCCGTTGAGGGACCAGGAGCGTGCTTTGACGGTATCCTGCGCCCGGCCCCCCGATGCCAAGGGGAAAAGGCAGGCCACGAGGCACAACCTCAGAAGATACTTCCCGGTATAGGTTCTCAGAAGCCGCATCGGCATTCAGGCATGAGGTTTCTGCCGCACATCCGACAGCACTTTGCCGTCTTCGATGGTGATCACCCGGTGCGCTTTATTGACCACCCGGATATCGTGCGTGGAGAAAATGAACGTCATTCCTTCCTCCTGGTTCAACCGCTCCATGATGGCGAGGAGGTTTTCGGTGGTCTTGGAATCCAGGTTGGCCGTAGGTTCATCCGCCAGGATGAATTTCGGCTTGGAGGCCAGCGCACGCGCCACCGCCACCCGTTGCTGCTGTCCGCCCGAAAGCTTGTTGGGCCGCTGACGGATCTTTTCGGTAAGGCCGACCGCCTTCAGCAATTCCAGGGTACGTGCCCGGCGCTCCTTTTTAGGTCTCTTCTGCAGCTGCATGATGAACTCGATGTTCTCTTCGGCGGTGAGCACCGGCAGGAGGTTGAACGACTGGAAAACGAAGCCGATGGACCGGAGGCGGAAATCCACCCGTTTGCGGGGAGAAAGCCTGGCAATGTCGACCCCCTCGATGATGATCTCACCTTCCGTGGGGCTGTCCAGGCCCCCGAGCATGTTCAGGAAGGTAGTCTTGCCGGAGCCGGAAGGACCCACCACGCAGGTGAATTCTCCCTTGCTGAATTTCAGGTCGATCCCGTTCAGGGCATAGACCGGCAGGGTTTTGCTGTCGTAAACCTTGTGAAGGTTCCGGATATCGATGATCGTTTCCTGCATGGTTTCTGAAAGTGTTAGTATCGTTTATTCTATTTTAATGGCTTTGGCCGGCTCGATCGCCAGCGCTTTCCGGGCCGGGTAGATCGAGGACAGGATGCCGGTGAAAATGATCATGATCGTCAGCGCAAAGAAGAAAGACGGGGCGATCGAAGGATAGACCATCGTTTCATACCCGAGGGATTCCATCCCTTTTCCCACCGCGGAAAGGTCGATGCCGTACCGGTGGAAGAAGGCGATGATACCGGCGCTCACTCCCATGCCGATCACTCCGCCGGTGAGGGTAAGCATGATGGTTTCCAGCAGGATCATCCGGAAAACCCTCGAGCGGCTCATGCCGATCGACATGAGCATCCCGATCTCCTTGGTCCTCTCCAGCACCGCCATCAGCATCGTGTTGATGATCCCGAAAGCCAGGGCCAGCAGGATGATCGCCAGGAAAATGTAGCTGATCCGGTCCGTGGCCGTGATCAGCAGGGCGAGCTCCGGCTGGAGCTCCATCCA
>DATJQF010000050.1:0-3562 GCA_035505995.1 Bacteroidales bacterium | reverse complement strand
GACCGCGTTGATGGTAAAATCCGCTGCATTACCGTAGGTGATGCTCGTACAGGGATCCGTCACTGCAGAACCCCAGCTGGTTCGGTACCGCAACCGGTGATTCCCGGTGGAGGTACCGCAGGGGATCACAATATTTGCGGTGTAAGGAGTTGCGGCGCTTGTGCAAATCAGGTCGGAAACCATGATCTCGCCGGGCTGGTCGAACGTATTGTTGTTATTCAGGTCGATCCATACCCTTACATGGGTGGCGCTGTAGCCGGCGATCACCGTTAAGACATAGGTGTTCCCTTCGGTCAGCGTGGTGGAGGAAGTGGTGTAGTCGTGATAATAGGAGGGGCTCCCGGAACAGGGGATAGCCTGGTTGATCGTGTTAAGCTGGAAATTCGTCAGCCCGTCACCTGCGCCACATCCTGACGAATAAACCGGGGTGCAGTACGCGCCGGCGATATTCACCGGGAAATCGCAGCAGTTGCCATACGTCTGTGCTGTACAGGGTCCGCTTGGGTAACTATACCATTCGGTGAGGATCCTCAGTCGGGTCACCCCCGTCAGAGCAGTACCGGGCACGGTAATGGTAATGGTACCTCCGTCGATGCGTTGACCGACGAGCTCCCCTGCATCGAATACCTGGTTTTGATTGTAATCGATATACACGTTGCAATACGTGCCCGAATATCCGGTCGCTATGGTAAGAGTGATCGGAACGCCAATCGTCATCGCGGCCTGGGTGCCTGTTGTATAATCATGGTACCAGGCAGGCGTCCCGGAGCAGGGAACCGTCTGGTTGATCGCTCCAAGCTGGAATAACGTTAGCCCGTCCCCATAGGTACAACCCGTCGAATAAGTTGGCGTGCAGTAAGCTGCGAATGCAGTTCTGCTAAGGATCACCAGGAGCAGGATGCTCAGGAATTTGAAGATGTGTTTCATGGTTCATGGTTTTTGGTGGAACATATTCTGAAATTAATTGAATCAACATGTAAGGAGGTTGATCTATATTATGATATATCTATAGCATTCCGGGAGATTCCCTGAAGATAACCCTGTCCATTCAACATACGAGTAAAGGCTGAATTTCAACCTGCCAGAAAAGCCGAGTAATTATGCAGTTTAACAGAAACAAATATAATAATGATTTCATATAATTAACAAACCCGGAATAATTTTTTTATCCCTCTGCGAAAATAATCTTCGGAATGTTTCAGGCGCATTAAATAAACGTTAACAAAAGCTTAACCGGGAAATTTCAGTATCCATCCGCCCGATCTTTGTTCCCAAAAATGAATCTTATGAAGATCTCAGCCTGCCAGTTCAACGATTCCTATTTCCCGATCATCGACGGGGTGGGGATGACCGCTCACAATTATGCCTACTGGCTGAACCGGAAATATGCCCGGTCGGCCATGGTGGCGCCCAAGGTGAAAGGATACAAGGATTGGGCGGATTATCCGGTGTACCGGTTCAAATCGATCCTGCTGCCCGGTATGAATCCTTACCGCGTAGGATTGCCGCTCATCGATTTCAGCTTCAAGCAGAAACTGAAGATGGCATCCTTCGACCTGGTCCATGCGCATTGCCCTTTCGTGAGCGGTCAGGTGGCGCTGCGTATGGCGCGGAAGAAGGATCTTCCGCTGGTAGCCACCTTTCATTCGAAATATAAAGAGGATTTCAAAAAGGTGGTGAACAGCGACGGGATTGCGGATTTCCTGGTCGGGCTGATCCTCGGATTTTACCATTCGGCCGACCAGGTCTGGGTCCCGAACCGGGCAACGGCGAACACGCTTTATGACTACGGTTTTAAAGGGAAAGCGGAAATCGTTCCCAACGGGACCGATTTCAGCCTTCCGGAAAAGTCCGTTCACCTGAAGCTGAGGCGAAAGGGCCTGCTGGAGACCGGGGCGGGTCCGGATGAATTCGTCATGCTTTTCGTCGGCCAGCACCGCTGGGAAAAGAATGTAAAAATGATCCTCGAAGCGATGAAGATCCTGAAGAATACCGGCGAGCATTTTAAGATGGTTTTTGCAGGGGAAGGATATGCAGCGGAGGAGATGAAAGCCATAGTGAAGAAGCAGAACCTGTCGGACCGGGTGATCTTTACCGGGTTGATCCAGGATAGAAAAAAACTGAAATCCCTTTATGCCAGCAGCGATCTCTTCATTTTTCCCTCCCTGTATGATAACTCTCCCCTGGTGGTGCAGGAAGCAGCCGCTTTTGACGTGCCTTCCGTCCTGGTGCGGGACAGCTCGCCGGCCGAAGGTGTGCTGGACGGGGTGAATGGGTTCCTGATCGAAAACGCCGCCGCCGACCTTGCCCGGAGGATCCGCGAATTGATAAAGCATCCGGAGGCCATCCGGAGGGCGGGGGAAGGAGCACGCAAATCGCTGTACCGGCCCTGGGAGACCATCGTGGATGAGGTATACCTGCGCTATGCGGAAATCCTGGAGACTCATAAAAAGGCAAAGCAGCACCCGCGCCGGCAGGCTACTGCAGCCTGAATTCTTCCAGGAGCCTTTCAAACGTTACCTTGTCGGTCAGAGGTTCGGCCGGGGAGTCATCCTCATCCGGAAGCTTGCGGAGAGGATCTTCATAATAATGGTATAAGTGCCAGGATCCGTCATAATATTCAAGCGACGAAAGGTTCTCGATCCAGTCGCCGGAGTTCAGGTACACGGTTTCCCCCTGGCCATTCTGAATCGTCCGGATCACCGGCTGATGAATATGACCGCACGCCACATACCCGTATTCCTTGGAGATGGCTATGCCGGCTGCGGTCTCCTCGAAGCGGTTGATGTAGGCTACGGCCGATTTGACCCTGTTCTTCACATTTTTAGAGAAGGAAACCTTTTCCTTTCCGAAAAGCACCAGCAGGGAATTCAGCAGACTGTTGATGCGGATCAGGAGATCGTACCCGGTGGATCCCAGCTTGGAAAGCCATTTGCTGTACTGCATCGTAAAGTCAAAGACGTCGCCGTGGAAGATCCAGGTCTTTTTCCCGTGGAGTTCCAGCACCAGCTTATTGACCAGCTCAAAGGAACCCATCCGGAACGGCACGAATTTCCGGAGCATCTCGTCGTGATTTCCGGTGATGTAAACCACGCGGGTCTTTTTGGCAATCAGGGTGGTGAGATAGCGGATCACCATCAGATGCTCTTTCGGGAAGTAGCTTTTCCGGAACTGCCAGATATCTATGATGTCGCCGTTCAGCACCAGGATCCCCGGCCGGATGCTTTTCAGATATCTCAGCAGCTCCCGGGCCCGGCACCCGATGGTCCCCAGGTGAACATCGGAAATAATCGCGACGTCAACAATTCTCTTCGGGATTTTGGTTTTCATAGGGGCAAAATTAAGCTGCATTTAATAGGATTCTCCTACAGGGATAAAGGATTCAGCGATTGTTAACAATTCCTTAACCTTAATTTAACAATGGTTTAAAACCCTTCCGGATTCACCCGTCTACATTTGCAGCAAAATCAAAAATCACCCATCATGAAGAAATTATCGACTTTCTTACTGATCACGGGGATGATCCTCTCGGTGATCCTTGCATCAAAGAAATTACAGGCAC
>DATJQF010000049.1:0-6918 GCA_035505995.1 Bacteroidales bacterium | reverse complement strand
ATTATTGCCTATTCAGCGGCGCCGCTCAGCGATATCAATTATTCCTATTCGGTGCAGGTGGATGCAACCGTGCAATTCGCGGCTCCAGGGATATCGGGCAATGTGGGGATCGTATTTAACTTACTGGACAATCAAAATTATTGTGTGGCAGAGTTAACCAGCAAGGGATATTATCGTGTCTGGGAAAAGGTGGATGGTTCCATAACGACCATACAGGCCCTCACTCTCAATTCGGCAATTCAGACAGGCAATTCAGCGAAAAACACGATCAAGATCATTCAGGGTGCAGGTGCCGTTGAACTGATCATCAACGGAACATCGATGGGTTCATTTGACATCCCGTTGCCGGGTGATATCGTCAAAGTGGGAATATCGGCCAGCACCGGACAGAATCCTGCAGAGGGACTGTTCAATAATTTTATAGTTGTGAAAATTTAATTATAGCAGGCAACATAGTCAACATTGCGGTTTTGTTCCGGAAACAGGTCAAAAGAAGATCATCAAATTGTGATCCCCGGGGTATAGAGATGACCTGAAACGATTTACAGCACGGCTTATGGGTTAATCATCACAGCCATCATGATCGAAGAAATCAAAATTCAGAAAACATTCGAAGCCCCGGTGGAAGAGGTCTGGAAAATTTTCACAGAAGCTGATTACATCAGGCAATGGTGGGGACCTGATAAATTCACCTGCCCGGTGGCAAAAGTCAATGTTGAGGTCGGAAAAAGCTCGCTGGTGAGCATGCAGGCGCCGGCAGAGTTCGGAGGGTTCACTCACTATAACCTCTGGACTTACACGCTGGTCGAGCCGATGAAGCGATTGGAATACCTGCAAAACCTTTCGGATTCTGAGGGGAATAAGCAAGATCCCACCGGAGTGAACCTGCCTGAAGACTTTCCGGAAGACGTGGAAACCGTCATCACTTTCCACCCTTCCGGTGCAAATAGAACCGAGGTCACTTTCACCGAACGCGCCGATTTCGGCTCCATGAGTTTTCTTGCAAGAATAGGACTTGAGCAGTGCCTGGAGAAAGCGGGAAAGATTTTATGAAACAAGACGCCGGACGCAGGGTGCAGGATACCTGAAACCTGCAGCCTGCATTTTCAACTTGTCTTACTCCAGCATGAGGGAGACGCAGACGACGCCGGGACCGGTGTGGGCGACCAGGACGGGGGAAGCCTCTTCTATAAAAACCGGCTGCTTTCCCGTGAGCTTTTCCATCTCCGAGCGGTACCATTCCACGGCTTCAGGATTATTGGCATGGGTGATGGAGTATTCCCAAAGCCGGTTATGCCGCAGGAGCCGGGCAATGCTCCGCAGGCTGTTCCGCATGCTGCCTTTCTGGCTAAAGGATTTGCCCGACAGGATCGTTTTACCGGCCACCGGTTCCAGGGAGATCACGGGCTTGATATCCAGCATCCGGGCCGCCAGACTCTTCATCCTGCTCACCCTGCCGCTGCGGACAATATATTTCATGGAAGGGACGGTGACCCGGATATGGGTCTTCCGGATCCAGTCCTCGATCTTCGGCAGGAGCTCGTCGAATGAGGTTCCGTTCTCAATCTCCCGGGCCGTCCGCAGCACGATCATCCCCTGCCCGGCCGTCACGTTCTTTGAATCGAACACCCGGATCTTCTTCCCGGTCTCCCGGGCCACCTCGTTCGCGGATAATTCACTGTTGGCATACGTCCCGCTCAACCCCCCGCTGAGGTTGATCCCGATCACCGAATCATAGTGGGTGGAGAGGAACTCGTATTTATTGTAGAACTCCTTGGCCGCAGGCTGCGCGGAGGTGGGGTTCTCGTCCGACTTCTCCAGCATCGAATAGAATTGCGGCGGCTGGATGGTGAGCCGGTCCAGGAAGAAGCTCTGTCCGAAATGCACGGAGAGGGGAACGGTATGGATCTGGTACCGGTCCAGTACTTCGCGGGGAATGTCGCAGGCGGAGTCGGTAAGCAGGGCGATGTCCGCCTTGCGGTTATGGAGGATCTCGTACTGATGGACCATGTCGTCCACTTTCTGGAAGGTGATATCCCCGAACTGTTGCAGTTGGGAGAAGACTTCGTCAGGATGATCCGAATGGATATGGACCCTCAGCTTCGACGGGGAGCCCGCCACCGCCATCGAATCCCCATACCCGGCAATGGCTTTCTCGATTTTCTTCCGGTCGAGGTTCTTCCCCGAGATCATGGCTTCGGTGCAGAACCGGTAGGTAATGACCTCATGGGAGATGTCGCCGGTAATTTCTTTTTCCGCCATCGTCTCTTCCAGGGCGGTCTTCCGGGTTGCACCCTTGGTGAAAAAGTCGAGGATCCCCTCCAGGAACACCACGAATCCCTTGGCGCCTGCATCCACCACGTGGGACCGTGCCAGGGCTTCGAGCTTCTGGGTGGTTTCCGAAAGCGATTGCTGCGCCCGCTGGAAAGCTTCGATCAGCAGCTTGATGAAATCATCGATAAAATCCTTCAGTGCATAGAGGTATTCGGCCCACTCCCGGATGACGGTCAGGATGGTCCCCTCCACCGGGTTGGCGATCGCTTCGTAAGCGTAGCTGACGGCATTTTTCATACTCTCCGCGAAGCTGTGGATATCGAGGTTCTGCTCGGCCTTGATCTCGTTGCCGAACCCGTACAGGAACTGGGCGAAGATGATCCCGGAATTCCCCCGGGCGCCCGTCAGCGCGGCATCGGCCATGGCCACGGCTGCCTGCTTGGTATTGTCGGTCGGAATGAAAGCATCCATGATGGAACGCATCGTGGAAGCCAGGTTGGTGCCTGTATCGGCATCCGGGACCGGGAAAACATTGATCTTGTTCAGCTGTTTCTGGTGGTCAAAGATCCGTTGTGCACCCGACAGGAAGCTGTAATAGAGCTGCTTACCGTCAAGTTCCCTGATCTTTTGAAGTGGCTCGTTTGTCATCAAGCGATCTTAACGAAGTGCAAAATTAAGTATTTCTGAGGAATCAAAGGCTGAAATCTTTATACGGGGTCCGTATGGTGCAAGTTCCCTATTTCAGCCGGATGCAATTTCCCAGCTTCCCGGACCGGATAATCTCATTCAGCTGACCAACGATATCCGTATAATCCCCTACATTGCCGCAACGGTACATCTCCAGCAGGGGATCCTTCTCCAGGAGCTTCCCGAAAAGGTCGGATGCCTGGGGCGACTGGTCGGAGCTGTTGTATTCCTCATAGGTGATCTCCAGGAAAGCCACATCGGGACCGATCCCGCGGTTATCCAGGAGATAGCCCGAAACGAGGGGCGTCGGATAGGTGAACTTCCCGTCGCGCTTAAGGTCGAGCACGCCCGGAAAGGAAGTGATGCGGGACTTGTCTTCCGAAAGCCCCACCGGGACATACTTTGAATAATCCTTTTTGGTCTTATAAACGATGCAGGGAGCCGAAGGGATGTTGACGGCTCCCGGAGTGGTTTCCTTGCCGGCCGATGACGGGACCGTATGCTTTGAGCAGGAAACGGATAAAAACAGCGAAGCAACTATCAGCAGAAACGGCGTCTTCATAATAATTGATTTACGGTTGCGGAACGAAATTAGGAACTTTCGGGAAACCCCGGTTTCAAACCGGTATTTTCATTTGTTAAAATATTGTAATTTTTGTGGAATCTGGCTTATTTATTATAATTTTGACCCCCGTAAAAGAAACTTTAACCTTAAAAAGATCTGATATGCGCAAATTTGTTGTTTTTCTGGCCATGAGCTTTATAATGCCGCTGGCATTGATCGCCCAGAACGCAAACCCGACGCCTCCCGCGCCGGCCGACAACCCGAATGCACCGGAGATCAGTTTTGATCAGACCACGCATGATTACGGTACGATCCTCCAGGGCAGCGACGGAACCTGTGAATTCAAGTTCACCAACACCGGGAAAGAGCCCCTGATCCTTCAGAAGCCGGTCTCTTCCTGCGGATGCACCGTCCCGACCTGGCCCCAGGAGCCGATCCTGCCCGGCAAGAGCGATGTCATAAAAGTGACCTATGCCACGCATAACGTCGGACCTTTCCAGAAAACCATCACCGTGACTTCAAACGCGAAGACCAGCCGCGTCCTGCTGACCATCAAGGGCACGGTACAGGCGAAACCTACCGATCAGACGCCGGAAAAGAAAACGGAAGATAACGGAGCAACACCGATTCAAAAATAAAACACTGTATGCCTTCCATTTCCCTGAAGGGCAAAACGATGCCAGCTTCCCCGATCCGGAAGCTGGTTCCGTTTTCAGAAGAAGCCAAATCCCGCGGGATCAAAGTCTACCACCTGAATATCGGGCAGCCTGATATCGAAACCCCGCAAAATGTCCTGGATAAGATCCGGAACTTCGACCAGAAGGTGCTCGAGTACAGCCATTCGGCCGGAATGAGCAGCTACCGGAAGAAGCTGGTGGAATATTACAGGAGGAATCACATCGACGTTTCCTATGAAGAGATGATCGTCACCTCGGGCGGTTCGGAGGCGATCCTGTTCGCTATGAACAGCTGCCTGGACCCGGGCGACGAGATCATCATCCCGGAACCGTTCTACGCCAACTACAACGGGTTCGCCATCTCCACCGGCGCCGTGATCCGCCCCATCAACTCCTTTATCGGGAACGGGTTTGCCCTCCCGCCCATGAGCGCGTTCGAGGATGCGATCACCCCGCGCACCCGCGCGATCATGATCTGCAACCCCAACAACCCGACCGGCTACCTGTATTCGAAAGAAGAGCTGGAGCTGCTCCGGGATATCGTGAAGAAGCATGACCTGTTCCTGTTTGCCGACGAGGTATACCGGGAATTCGTGTACGACGGCCGCGAGCATTTCTCGGTCATGAACCTGAAGGGGATCGAGCAGAACGTGGTGCTGCTGGACTCCATCTCGAAGCGATACAGCGCCTGCGGGGCAAGGATCGGAGTGCTGATCTCGAAGAACCGGGACGTGGTGTGCACCGCGCTGAAATTCGCACAGGCACGGCTTAGTCCGCCCACCCTCGGACAGGTGGTCGGCGAAGAGGCCATCAACACGCCCCCCTCCTATTTTGAGCGGGTCCTGGCCGACTATTTCCAACGCCGGAAAACAGTGGTGGAGTCGATCAATAAAATGGAGGGATGCTTCTGCCCTACCCCGGGCGGAGCTTTCTATGCCGTGGCACGGCTGCCGATCGACAATTCCGATAAATTCTGCCAGTGGCTGCTGGAAAGCTTCAGCTTTGAGAAGCAGACCGTGATGCTGGCGCCGGCTACCGGTTTCTATTCAACCAAAGGCCGGGGGCTCGACGAGGTCCGGATCAGCTATGTGCTCAACGTGGATGACCTTAAGAAAGCCATGAAATGCCTCGAAGAAGCGCTTAAGGTTTACCCCGGCAGAAAAGAAGTTAAAACGGAGAAATCAGGAAGCCTGGCCTGAAGAGCGGCGCCGGGATATTGAAGTGAATTTCCTGAATCTTTGCCTTTGAACTTATTCATCAGGAACTGATCATTCCGGATACAGCAGGTATCTCTTCCGGATCTCCCTGAATTTATTAAGATCCTCCTGCCAGGAAAGCCGGATCCGGCTTTCAGGCTGCAGCTCCCGGATCTGCTCTCGCAATATTGAGTTTCCCACGAGCTTGTCGAAATAATCATTGAAGAAAGAAGGGCTGCTCAGGTCGATATAGGCCATGTTGAGCCAGGACAGATTGATCCGGCCGAACATCTTTGGATGGGTCTTGTAAAAATCCCGGAGATCGAGCCCGCGGCACAGCTGCCCTTTATACGGAGGATTCTGGCTCATCCCTTTGATGCTTTTCGGGGTGAAGGAAAAGGCGAACCCTTTCATTCCCGGGTGACCGAACACCTCGAAAGGCATTTCCGTTCCCCTGCCCACGCTGACGATAGTACCTTCAAAAAGCACCAGCGACGGGTAGAGATAGACCGCATTCATGTCGGGCAGGTTAGGTGAGGGCTTGCAGGGAAGCTGGTACAGCGAGGAGTGAGCGTAATTCTTCAGCGGGACCACCTCCAGCTCGCAGATCATCCCGTTCTTCAGCCATCCTTCCCCGTTGACCATCCCTGCATATTCCCCGAGGGTCATGCCGTATACCAGCGGTACCGGATGCAGCCCCACATAGGAGAAATGAGCCGAATCGGTCACCGGGCCGTCGATATAGAAACCATTCGGGTTGGGGCGGTCCAGGAGAAGCAGCTGCACATTATTTTCGGCACAGGCCTCCATCACATAGGAAAGGGTCGACAGATAGGTGAAGCACCTCACCCCTACATCCTGCAGGTCGAACAGCACCAGGTCCACCTCCTGCAAGTCGGCCTTATCCGGTTTCATCTTTTTCCCGTACAGCGAAACCACCGGGATGCCGGTCGCCGAATCCATACCATTTTTCAGGAACTGCCCCGCTTCTTCAAAACTGCGGAACCCGTGCTCGGGACTGAAGATCCGGGCCACCCGGATCCCGGACCGGTAAAGCGTATCGACCAGGTTCACCTTTCCCACCAGCGAAGCAGGGTTTGCAACGACCGCGATGGTCTTGTTCTTCAGCAGGGGAAAATATTTATCCGTCTGGTCGGCACCGCAAAGGATCTGGGAAGATACAACCGTTGCGTGGAGCAAAAATGCGATAGACAGAATGGGGGTGATGTTGTAAACCCGGGGTCTCATATGGACTAGCTTCGTCGTAAATTTAAAAAATAAAATTGTGAAATTCTCCAGATTCCTGTTTTGTCCCTGCGGGACAAATCATGTAAACCTGTGTTCAGTCCGTGGAATCTGCAGTTAATTATTTCTCCCGGACCCTCCGGAAACTCAGAAAGCGGTTATTTGCTTAATTTTGAAAACCAAACCGCTGAATTGAACACCGAGCTTTTCATTGCCCGCAGGACCCTAACCGGGAGTAAGGCGAATTTCTCCCGCCCGGTCGTGCGCATCGCCA
>DATJQF010000048.1:0-5745 GCA_035505995.1 Bacteroidales bacterium | reverse complement strand
CCTGTGGCATCCACCGAATCCAGATTGCATTGCAGAGGAATAATATGCTTCTTTCCCAACGCTTCAACAAACCGGGGGAAATCATGATTGGTATGGTATATGGCAATAATTTCCCAGTTCCCCGGAGCATGAATTAAAAAGTTCCTGCCGATGGATCCGGAAGCTCCTGTTAAGACCAGCTTCATATAGGAAGGACCTGTTTAGTGGGAAATCGTAAGCTTTCGTCTTTCAAATCAGCATTTATTTAAAGTGCTTCTCATAATCCAGTTGAGCCTTCTGGTAATCCCCCGTCCTCCCGATATCGAGCCAGTATTCGGCCATCTCATATTTCACAACGGGTACTTTCCTGCTGATCAGGTCCTTGATAAGCAGATCCATCCCATAATAGGTATTCTCAGGAATGTAGCGGAAGATCTCAGGAGTCATGATATAGATCCCCGCCAGGATCCAGGTGATGAGGTTCGGCTTTTCCTCGATGCCGGTCACCCGGTCGCCTTCGAAGAATATATTGCCGAATTCGAACGGGGTGACCTCTTTTTTGATGGCAATGTTCAGGCAGGTCTCCCTTTTCAGCGAGAATTCCATGAATTTCCCGAAGTCCATCAGGCTCAGGATATCCCCGTTCATGACCAGGAAGGGGCCGGTGAGCTCCTTCTCAAGCAGTTTCAGGGGACCGGCGGTCCCCAGCGGGATCTGCTCGCGGCTGATCCGGAGGGAAACGCCGTACCTCGACCCGTCGCCGACAAACCCTTCAATGTAATCCGACTTATAGTTCGTGGCCAGGTAAATATCGGTAAAGCCGAATTCCTTCAGTCTTTCCATCTGGATCTCCAGGATCGCCTTCTCCCCGATAGGCAGCAAGGGCTTCGGGATCGTTTCGGTAAAGGGCTTCAGGCGGCTACCCAACCCGCCTGCCAGGATGACAGCTTTCATTTTTTGTATGGGTTATATTCGTTTATAGTATAGTCAGGTTACTTGTCTTTGTTCTCTGGTCACAGGTCTCCGGTTGTTCGCATTTCGGATTTCGCATGTAGCGTTTAGCTCCTGGCTTTTGGCAATTGGCTGCAGGGTACCTGCATCCTGCCACCGATGGTCTACTGCTCATCTTTTTTCCCGCTTTTCTCTGCTGTGCTGTAACTCCTCAATTTCCTCCTCAGTACCGGGTAAAAGAAAGAAGCTCCCAGCAGCACCAGGCCAAGGACGAGGAACATGATGATCCTGGAACCGGGATCGAGATATGTCAGATCCAGGACCAGGATCTTGATCAATCCGCAAATAAATGCAAGCAGGGACAGCTGCCGGAGAAAAGTTAATTTCATGAAAAAGGCATAAAGCCAGACGGCAAAGCTGAACGCCAGCAACACCACCGAGTAGGGCAGGGCCCTGTTATGCGATACAAGAATATCGGACGTTACTCCGCCGCCGGTGAAAAAGACGGTGATATGATCGAATTCGGCCAGCAGGAAATAGATCGCCCCGGCAAACCCGAAAAATGCATAAAGTCTTGCGGTGAGCCGGGTTGCCGCCGCCGATCGCCTGAAATGCCGGTAAGAAAGGATCATCAGGGTCATCCACAGCACCGGGGAGAGGAAGTGAAAGAGAAAAGCGACCGGGTGCACGGGCTGGCCGGCGGATCTCATGTCCCTCAGCAATATCACCGCAGGGTTGATGAAGACCGGGTACAGGATCCCCAGGAGGATCACGGAGACCATTACAGGGACCAGGCCGGAGACTCTTGGCTTTCCTTCCGATGCCAGGAGGATGAGCAGGAAAAGGCAGGAGTAGATGAACCAGGCCTCGGGGTCGAAGATGACCGATCCGGTGAACAGGGCGGTAAGGTCCAGCACCGGCTTCAGGATCGCCAGGTACAGGGTGACTGCCAGCAGGCTTTTCAGGGCGGGGATCCAGATCGCACGGTCAAACCACCGGGGCAGCATCGCCGACCGGAACCGTTCGGCCTGAAGGAACATCATCAGGATCAGGGAGCATAAAAACACCCCGGCGACAAACACCGCGGAGGAAGAAACATCGCCGGTGCTGAATATAAAGGGGATCCTTGCTGCCAGAACGGCCGAGAAGCCCGGGAAAAGCGCAATCAGGCTGATCCGGAAATAGAGCAAAGCGGATAAAAGAAGCGCCCCCAGGGAAACGACAAAAGCGAACCTATTTTTCCGGTACTTTGCAAACACCAGGAGCAGCGCAGACCAGGGGATCAGGAAGTAAAACAGATAGTGGGTCCTGAAAAGAAGAGGCAATATCAGGCTGACCAGGAAGATCTCGCTCAGCAACCAGGGAACCCGGTCGGAAACAGGCCTGATGCGGTTTGCCAGCAGCAGGATACCCGCGGTTATTGCCGCCGTCAGGGCGACAAAAATCCACAGGAGGTGAGCGTACCCGTACCCGTTGAGCACGAACAATACCGATCCCGTGAAGAACAGCGTATTGGCATAGGTTACCAGGGGACCGGCCTGTTTACCCCACCGGGAACTGCTTTCATATCTTCCGGAAAGGTTGATCACGAGAAAAAGAACATAGAGGATCGACGAGAACACCAGGAATCCCGGTATGAAAGCGGAGAAATGATTAACCGCCAGCTTACGGAACCAGAAGATCCCGATATAAGCCCAGGCAAGAATGAAACCCAGCAGGTTGGGGATGAACGGCCCGGTTCCCGCTGATACCAGGAATATCGCAGCAGTAGCCAGGATCATGGAAGAGAACAGGGGAACCGTATGCCAGCCGTATCCCCATACCGTAAAATTGAGGGACAGGTAAAAAAGAAGGATCGTTAATATGTTCAGGTTATTATTCTTCAAAAGGCAGGAAAGAATCACTCCCGCGGAAAAAAGCGCCAGGGTGACCAGGCAGGCGACCCGGATCCCCGGGTAGGTGTTCCCGGTGTAGAGCACATCATAGGTCAGCTGCTTGAAATGTACGGCAAACAACAGGAGGATACCGGCAAAGGATAGGAGGCCTGCGGTCTTCGGGTACTTTTTAAAGACGGAGGCCGCGATGCCTATAAGCAGGATCCCCGGCAGGAAAGACAGGAATATGGAAGGTACCGAATGAGGCTCATAGGAAATCCGTCCCGATTCGGCCGCCGACCCTGTGTTCAGAAGGGAATTGAGAAATTCCAGGACCATCTGCTGACGTCCGGTAAAGAAGATCAGGTAGAGGAACGCCACCATGACCAGCAGGATGCCGGCGATCCTGAAAAAGTAACCGAACAGGAAGGACTCCACCTTTCGGGTGAAGGATCGCTGGCTGTGTCCGGTTCGCCGGTGATGTACGCTGCCGGTTCCCGGAACCTTTTTCCTGTGAATTCGGGAGTGGGAGGAACTCATGTCAGTCAGGGATTTTCCGGGTGGTTGTTGTGCTCTCCGCCATTTTTAAAAAGCAGCAATGCATTCTCCTTCTGAAGCAGCTCTTTGAAGCTGTCCGTTTCCTTCGATCCGAACACCACATAGCGGATGCGGCGATGGATCAGGACTTCGGTCCTCTTGACGAGCCGTGCCAGGTACTCGGTGTTGAGCCCGTCGCCCACGAACACGAGATCGATGATGGGTCCGTATTTTCCATGGGCAAAATCGCCGGTCACGTAAACTTCTTTCACTTTTCCCAGCTTCCGCACCACCCGGTCGACGATCTGGTCGAACCCGAAATATTTCCGGACGATATTATGGATCTCGGGATAAAGGGGATGTTTGCTGTTGGCCTTATAGACCTTCCGGTTCCGCTCTTTATCGGAAACCAGCAGTCCCGCTTTCTCAAACCGGTTCAGCTCCAGCCGGATCGCGTTGGTGGATTCGTCGAATTCGCCCTGCAGACCCCGGAGATAGGATTTGGAGTTGCTGTTCAGGAAGAACCGGAGCAGCAGCTTGATGCGGGTTTTATTCGTAATCAGGGTGTCTAACATAAAGGAAGGAGGACGGAGAGAAAATGAAATTTTATTGGAACGCGGATGACACGGCAGCCTTCGGCTGTCAAGGATTTATATGAACTGCCCGGTTACTGATTAATGACATTGCCGGCATTACTGGCATTTCTGAGATTTTCCCCAAAGCTTCGCCCGGTCAGTCCCAGGGGTGGGGCTTAGCGGCATGCTAAAGTCGTCGTATTTCGCAGTCCGCGTTTCGCGTTCCGCGTCACCTGTTATAGGTTACCACCGATCGATACCTTTTCCAGCATCTGCTGTCCGATGGTTACCATCAGTACTTTATCAATATGATCGATCCGGACAATCACCCTGTTTTTGCCGGCATGAGTGACCAGTTCTCCCTCCAGGCCCCTGAGCGGGCCAAAAACCACTTTTACGTGGGTTCCGGGAGGGATGTTACCAGAAATTGACTCAATTTCAACATCAGATCCGGTGAGCATTTTCAGGGTTTCGATCTGACGGGAAGGAATAACGGCCGGGTGGCCGCTGAACCAGATATATTTTACGGCTCCGGGGGTGTTCAGCACCTCGTAATAATCAGAGGCAGTGATATTTACAAATACATAGGAGGAGATCAACGGTTCCCGGACCCATTTCTTCCGGTCGGACCATTGCCGGAGGGTTTTCCGCAGCGGAACATACGCTTCAATGCCTTTCTCTGTCAGGCGATCGGCCAGCTTCTTCTCGCTGCGGGATTTGGTATAAACAGCGTACCAGTGGTAAGGTTGTTCCATGCAATAGGGGTAAACAGGTCAACAGGTCAACGGAGATTTCACAATTTCACCATCACACTATCTCACTATCTAACCATCTCACTATCCGGAATTGAGTAGCAAATTTACTCATTATTTGGAAAAAAACAAAAGAATGGGTTTTTTTTGGATCCGGGATCCCGGATCCCGCATCAATTATTGCTTTTTCGTACGGTTAAATATAATTCCCAGTAAATTTGCAAAGAAATCGCACCCCCATGGACCCCATCATCCCCCCGGTTGATCCTTCCCTGCTGGAAAAAGAGCTTTCGGACCATAAGTTTGTCAGGGCGACAAACAATGGCAACAACAGGATCTATATTTTCACCGCCCTTGATTCCCCGAACCTGATGCGGGAGCTGGGACGCCTCCGGGAGATCACCTTCCGCGACGCGGGAGGAGGAACCGGGAAGGAGCTGGATATCGACGAATTCGATACGGCCACCCATCCTTTCCAGCAACTGATCGTCTGGAATCCCTCCGACCGCGCCATCACAGGCGGATACCGCTTCATCCACGGAGAGGACATCCCGTGCGGGGAGGGTGGATGCCTCAGCAGCGCTACGGCCGAGCTGTTCCATTTTTCACCCGCCTTTATCCATGATTTCCTTCCCTACTCGATCGAGCTTGGCCGCTCCTTCGTGCAACCCGAATACCAGCCCACGGTGAACCTCAAGAAAGGAATGTACTCGCTGGATAACCTCTGGGATGGATTGGGGGCCATTATCGTGGAGAACCCCGACGTAAAATACTTTTTCGGGAAGATGACGATGTATCCCGATTACAACAAGACCGCCCGCGACATCGTCCTGTACTTCCTGAAGACCTATTTCCCGGACCTGCAGAACCTGATGACCCCCAAAGTTCCTATCATTCCGGTGGCCGATCCGGATTTCCTGAAAAACATTTTTACCGGCAAGACCTATGAGGAAAATTACCGGATCCTCATCCATGCGGTAAAGGAATACAATGAGCATATTCCCCCGCTGGTCAATGCGTATATGAACCTTTCCCCCACGATGAGAACTTTCGGCACGGCGATCAATCCCACCTTCG
>DATJQF010000047.1:0-23642 GCA_035505995.1 Bacteroidales bacterium | reverse complement strand
AGGATGCTTAGGTCGGACATGAAACCGTAGCGGTCGCCGAAAACCTGCGGATAAGGCTTCAAGTCCAGCCGGCGATGCTTCGAAACCATCACTTCCCGCTGGTCGTCGACCCCTTCCGGTGCCTGTTCCCACGTAAGGGTCAGACTGATCTTTTGATCCACCCGCAGGACGTCCAGCACCGTTTCCAGGATCCGGAGGTCCAGGTCGAGGAGGAAGCCGAACGGGCGCTCAAAGAAGGGAAGGAAATAGTCCTGGTAATAGAGGAAGAACGGGGAATTGCGGTAAGCGCTTTCGATCGACCGGCGGTGGATCTGCTGCCAGCGGAAAGTCTCCGCCAGGCGGATGTCCCGGATCAGCGTATGGTTCCCATTGACCTTGTGGACCGGCACCGAAAGAATCTGCCGGCCATTGGCTCCCAGGATGGAACAATGGTTCCGGCAGGTTTGCTTTACATACGTTTCTTCGGATTCGATCAGGATCCCGTCCGCCCTCACGCAGGCTGCTATATAGGAAACCGGCGGAAAATAGGCGGCGGAGATCAGGAGAGGCATACCGGAAGATTAACGTCCGGCCGCTAATTTACTTCTTTCAGCAGTACGTCGCCAATGGCTTTTTTCAGGGAATCTTTGGGGAGCGCTCCGACCGCCATCTGAGGCTGCCCTTCTTTCGGCACGAAAAGCATGGAAGGAATGCTGCGGATCCCGAAGGCAGCCGCCAGCTCCTGCTCGGCCTCGGTGTCGATCTTGTAAAAATTGACTTTGCCCTGGTACTCTTTCGACAGCTCTTCCAGGATCGGGGCGACCATCCTGCAGGGACCGCACCAATCGGCGTAAAAATCAATGATGCAGGGAAGATCCCCTTCGAATTTCCATTCCTGGTTCGCTTCAAAGTTGAAGACTTTTTCCAGAAAAGTCTGTTTGGTCAGGTGTTCAATCGCCATGGTGTTCATGTTATTTGATTTTTAGATAATCGTGAATGACCTGCAGGTAAGAGTCTTTCGGCATCGCCCCGACCGCCATTTCCGGTTTCCCGCTGGCCGGGATGAAAAGCACGGCCGGTATGGAACTGATGTTGAATACCCCGGAAAGCTCCTTCTCTGCATCCGTATTTACCCGGTAGATCCTGATCTTGCCCTGGTACTCGCGGGCAAGCTCCGACATGATCGGCGCCACCCTGCGGCAGGGAACGCACCAGTCGGCATAAAAATCAACAATGGCGGGCATATCGCCTTTGTAGGACCAGGAGGCCGGACTGGCCTTATAATCCCATATATACTGACGGAATTGTCCCCCGCCCAGCTGGGCTACATTCCCTGCCGAGGTTTGCTGCTGCACATCAGAATCGCCGGGATTCTTGTCATTCCCGTTACTGCTGCAGGCGCTGCCGCCGATAAATGCAAACAGGGCCAGGATCAGGATCGCCTTTTTCATGGTAGCTCAGTTAATCCGGCTGCAAAGTTAAAAAAAATTTTAAATAAATCGCATAAGTATCACCAAATATTTTATTTTTGTAAAAAAATTCACCCCGGATCAGCGCAGATTATCGCCGGTTATCCGCAGAATTCTTTGCTTAGTTTGTGTAGATCTGTGATCATCCGCGGTGAAAAGATCCATTATGGAACTGAACTTCAAAACTCTCGATCCGGATAAATTTTCGGTTCTTTTCAGCACCGACGAGGAATGCATGAAGTACCTTTCGGAGAAAAAATGGGAGCAGGGATTCACCTGCCGGTTTTGCGGGCACACCAATTACTGCACGGGGCGCACCCCATACTCACGTCGCTGCACCCGCTGCAAAAAGGAGGAATCCGCCACGGCGCATACGATCTTTCACCGCTGCCATATTCCCCTCAATGAAGCATTCCGGATCGCTTTTCTCGTCTGCAACGACCCGGCTGTTTCCACCTATGAGCTTTCAAGGAAAATAGAACTCCGCCAGATGACCTGCTGGAAACTGAAGAAAAGGCTGACCGAATGCCTTGAAAGAAAGGGAGAGCTGGATATCCTATTCAACGATTAGCTTCCGGGTCACCACGGTGTTCTCACCCACCAGCCGCAGGATATAGATGCCTGCCGGGATCCCGGAAAGATCCAGCTTTTTCACCTCGTTCGCCGAAAGATCCGTAAACACTGCTTTCCGAACTGTTTTCCCGTCCATCCCGATTAACTCCGCAGTGAGCTCCCCGAGGCGTACGTCCGGCAGGGCGATGTAAACGGCACCGATGGCGGGATTCGGGTAGACTTTAATATCGGGCATCTGCGAGGGATCGTTCACCCCGAGATAGATATTCTTATAGTGTGCTTCCCATCCATCCTCCGTCGTGTTCGCATCGGTGACGAAGATCACCAGCATTTTTCCGCTGGCTGCCGTCACCGGGGGAGGCAGGTTGGCCGAATCATAGATCCCGGAATAAGAGGCCAGCAGGGTTCCGCGTCCCAGCTCGAAGATCTTGACGAAATCATGATCGGCCTGCGTACGGAAGGAAGTGAAGTTGAGCACGGTGGCGCCGGTATCTTCGGGCTCGATGATCCAGCGGCAATTGGTGCGGTTCTTATAATCGAAATGAAAGCTTCCGTCGGAGAAGGTAGCTTCCGGGTCCGTCAGGGTGACCGGTGTCGAGCAGAAATTCAGGGTGTTCGACTGGTAGCTGGCAAACCACCCGGATTGGGGATTGGAGCCGTTGGCTGTGAAGGTCACCAGGGCCTGGAGCCCGGGGATGGTCACCGCCGGAGGCAGACTGTCCCCGGAGAAGGTGGCGAAGGGAGTGGCCGTCGTCACATTGCCCTGGTAGATTTTCACGACGTCGCTTCCTTCTTCCGTGTTGAACCTGTTGAAGGTGATCTTGATGCTCTCCACGGAATCGGAAAGGGTGGTCGGAGCGACCAGCCAGCTGCAGGAAGCGCCTTCCAGGTAATTATTGGCCGGACCGCTGCCATCCTCGAAGGTTCCGTTCAGCGTCGTCAGCACCGAGGAGGCTCCGCAGTAATAAGGATAGGTGTTCGAAACCGTATCGGGAAAGAAATCCACGATAGCTCCCTGGCCGTAAGTAAAATTATCTCCGCCGGGATTCAGGTTATTCAGGTAGAAATACCCGTTGAACGAGCCGCTCCATCCCCAGTTAAAGTGAAAGTAATCGGGTCCCTGGTAGCCGTCCAGATCGAACGCATGGCCGCCCGTTCCGAACCCGTTGTAATACAGGGGGTGCTTCTGGTCGAGGTTGGCGATCAGGATGCTGTCCCAAACGATTTCTGAATAGTTGTCTTTGTCCAGGAGCCGCAATCCCGGGTTGTACCGGAAATGATCGCGCAATGCCGCAGCCGCATCCGAACTGTAGGCGCCGGAGCCGCCCGGGGAGTACATCATGTCGACCGATATTCCCGCGTGCCAGAGCAGGGTCAGCGTGGCGGTATCGGGGGTGGAATGGGAATTCAGCATCTCGTCCCATTGATAGGTGGTATTCCCGAAATCCGCACATTGCTGGGGATATCCGGAAGGGGTATAGCAATGCTGTCCGACCCCGGTTTGAGGATAGCGGTAATAGTACATGATCTGGCTCATGGCGGTGGCGACGCACCCTGCCCAGACATGTCCGCCCGGGCCATTGGGATCGGCCGGGCAAAGATTGTTGTAGTTGGAACCCTGGTCCCAGGTGGAGATGATCAGGGGTTCCACGTCCCGGGTGTCGCGCGTGAGGGTCAGCGTCGACGGATCTTCGGTCAGCAGATGCTGCCAGGCGGCCGTGACGACAGGATCCGGCTCCAGGTTCCGGGACCTGGAATATTCTATTTGCCGCGCATAACCTTCCATCCAGGCGATGAATTGCGGCGGCTGGTTATCCCGGGAATAAGCTCCCTCGAAAGAATATCCCAGCACCGGTGTGACAGCATCATCGGCCGAGACGATCACAAATCCGCCTTCCGAAAGGTTGATCGCGTAATACACCGGCTGGCTGTTAAAGGTTTCGGTGAACGTCTCCCGGATCCGGATCTGGCGGTAATCGGCCGGATGAATGCGGTTGATGTGTTCATAGTAAAAATTGACACCGGCCTTCCCGGCGTTCCCCGGGGTAACATTTTTCGCCTGGATCAGGATTGCGCAAAAGAGCAGGGCAAGAGCGAAGAGTAAGCTTTTTTTCATTATCGGTGATGTATTAAGGTTGGTGGATGATCAGTTTCTGACGGGATAACGAGGTTCCCGTTTTTACTTCCAGCATATAAAATCCCGGAGAGATCCCGGTCAGGTCAATCGTATGCACATTATCTCCCGCCGTTGAATTCCATCTGCCGGATCCGAGGATCGAGCCGTTCACCGTGTAAACAGACCATCCGGCAGCTTCCTCCAGCGCCGAATAATAGGACACCGTGACCCGGTCAGCGGCAGGATTCGGATAGATGCGGACTCCCCGGAGGTTGCCGGCCGGTTCTATCCCGGCCGTCGATTTGGGATAATAGATCTCCCATCCTTTCCCGGTGACCGAGCTGTTGGTGGTGAACATCAGGAAGAAGGAACCGCTCTGGGAAGTGACCGGCGGGGGAAGCGCCGTGCTGTCGTAATGGCCCGAGATCCTGGCCAGGGTGTCCATGGTCGCCAGGTCGTATACCTGCAGGAGATCCTTGCCGTCTTCCGTATCGAAGGAGCGGAAATTGAGGGTCAAGGGGTTCCCGGTCGTATTATACACCTTCCACCGGCAGGCTGTATTGTTATGATAATTGAAACGGTAGCTGCCGTCGCTGAGATCGAGGGTATCGGCGGTGATCGTTTTCATCCCGTTGCACCATATGGGATTTGTGGCCGACCAGGTGGCGAACCATCCTTCTGAAGACGGGCCCGAACCCGAGGTGAACGTGACCAGCATGCGGTTCCCGGTGCCTGTGACGGCCCCGGGAAGAGTGCTTCCCGACCAGGCGCCCAGCAACGGAGCTTCTGCGGTGGAGCCGTCATATACCTTCACCGTATCGCCCGGGGCGGTTGAGAAGCGGTTAAAGGTCAGCGTGACGGAAGACACCGAATCTTCATCGGTCTGCGGATCGAGCAGCCAGCTGCAGGAAGCGTTGGGCCGGTAATTTTCCCGGGGTCCGCTGCCGTCCTCGAGCGAGCCGCCCATGGTGTGCTGCACCTGGTTCCCGCTGCAGTACCCGGGATACTGGTAATGCAGGGTATCGGGGTAGCAGTTGACGATGACTTCCTGCGCCAGGTTGAAATTATTGCCTCCGGGAGTGAGGTTATCGGTATAGAAATACCCGTCGGATTGCCCGCTCCATCCGAAATTGAAATGGAAATAACCGGCTCCCTGGTATCCGTCGCAAACAAACGCATGCCCGTCAATGTTCGGAACGGACCAGCCCGCATAGTACATCGGCATTTTCCGGTCGAGATGTGCGATCAGGATGCTGTCCCAGTCCAGGGTGGTGCTGTCGCG
This sequence comes from Bacteroidales bacterium, assembly GCA_035505995.1. GTDB lineage: Bacteria > Bacteroidota > Bacteroidia > Bacteroidales > FEN-979 > DATJQF01. The sequence goes on along the minus strand of DATJQF010000047.1, from coordinate 18,223 downwards.
GAAGATATACTGCGTCTGGGGGGAATATTTGAAGAACGTTCGCCAGGCATAGGCCGCTTTATGGTTGTACATGCCGGAGCCGCCGGGCCCATACTGAAGATCGCACGAGACTCCGAGGTGATACAGGAGCTGCTCGATGGCTTCGTTCGGCAGGAGGGTGGAATTTCGCATGGCATTCCAGTCATAATGGGCGGAATCATAATTCACGGATAGCGTCCCGTAAGGCGGATCTTCGTAAGAGTACGATCCGGTGCCGGTCTCCGGCCAGCGGTAATAGTACATCAGCTGCGCCATGGCAGTGGGTACGCAACCGGCGTAGACATGACCTCCCGGTCCTGCCGGGTCCGCCGGGCACATCCCGTTATAGGGTGCATTCTGGTTCCACGAGGAATTTAAAAGCGGAAGGACTTCCCGGTCGGTCCGGAGAGGCGATAAGAGTCCCGGATCATCCGTCTCGAGCTGCTCCCATTCCGATCTCACGGATCGCGTCGCTTCAGAGCCTGATTCCACGGCAAAACGGATCTGGCGGGCGTATTGGGCCATCCATGCTTTGAACTGGGGCGCCGGGTCCGTTTCCGAATACTTCCCGTCAAAGGAATAGGCCAGCACCGGCTTTACCCGGTCATCCGCGGAAACAGCCACAAACCCGGAAGGAGAGAGATTGAAGAGGTAATAGACTGTTTGCGCTCCTTCTTTAAAACGGTAGGTTTCAAGGACGCGGATATCCTGGCAGGTCACCGGCAGATGACGGTTCACCCTTTCATAAAAGAAATTGATCCCGACCCGGCCGGCCGTCTTTTCGGGGACTTCCTTCGCTGACAGCGTTGAAAAGCATCCCGTGCCGAGCAGAAAAGAGATGAAAAGGATCCCGGATCTTACGGCGGACCCGGATATGCGGTTACTCCTGAACACCTCTTGCGGCCTTGTATGCATGGGTGATGAAGGCAGTTTCGGTTATGTGTTTATTCCACCACGATTTTCCGGGTGACGATCCCCTTATCACTGGTCAGGCGGAGCAGGTAGATCCCTTTGGTCCACGAGGAGAGATCCAGGCTCTTTTCGAAGTTGCCTTTCACATTGGAGACCTGTTCCTGGTAAAGTGTTCCGCCATTCAGCGAAAGCATTTCGATCTTCACGTTCTGAAGGTCCGCCATCGTGAAACGGATGGTGAGAAGGTCATTCACCGGGTTCGGGTAAACGGTCAGGTCGTTAAAGCTCTTCTGGTCATCGGTGCCCACGGTGATCGTGTAGGAAGCGTCCCACCCGTTCCCGCGAATGCTCTTATTCGAGCTCCAGATCACCAGCATCATCCCGCTGTTGGCGGTGACCGAGGGGGGGATGGAATTGCCGGAGAACAGGCCGAGCTGGGTACCGGAGCCCAGGTCCATGACGTTCACTTTATCGTTGTCCTGTTCGGTATCGAAACTGTTGAAATTGAGGGTGACGGTAGCCGCATTCGTCGGCTTGATATACCACCGGCAGGAACTTCCGTTCCGGTACATTAACCTGCCGCTTCCGTCGGAGAGGTCCCCGGTGGGATCCGTCAGCGTAGAGGAGGCCATACAGAAGTTATACAGGTTGGTCGAGTAATTGGCAAGGAACCCGGGGGCGGTGGTAGATCCGTTGGAAGTAAAGGTCACCAGCATCTTCGCGCCGGTGGAGGTCACCGCGGAAGGAGTGCCGCTGCCGGAGAAGGTCCCGAGGACCGGTGCCGAGGTATTGTCGCCGTCGTAGACCGTTACCACATCGGCCGCGTCCGTATTGAACCGGGAGAAGGAAAGGGTGACGGTATGAACGCTGTCATCCGGCGCGATCAGCCAGCTGCAGTTGGAGTTGTTCTGGTAATCCTGGATCGGGCCGCTGCCGTCCTCAAAGCTCCCGAAATCATAGGTGGACTCGTTGGTCTGCCCGCTGCAGTAGGTGGGGTAATTAGCGGGATCCGGCTTGATGTGCAGGATCGCCACCTGGTCGTTGCTGAAATCATATCCTGACGGGTTGATGTTATCCAGGTAATAATATCCGTTGGCAGAACCGCTCCAGCCGAAATTGAAGTGGAAATAATCGGTTCCCTGGTATCCGTCACACACCCAGGCATGGCCGGCGCCGGTGACCGGGTATCCTGAATATTCCAGGGGCTGACCGGCATCCAGGTCGGTCCGGAGCATTCCCGACCAGGTGGAAGAGGAATAATTGTCCTTGATGTTAAACGAGACGCCGGATGCATAGCGGAAATAAGTCATCAGTGCATTCGGGACTTTCTGCATATTGGCTCCTGAACCCTCCGGGCTGTAATCCATGTCCACTGCAACGCCGGCCTGGTAGGAAACGGTGGCAACCGGCAGACACTCTTTACCGGGTTGGTCATTGATGCCGTCCCAGTCATAGATCGTATTGGCAAAATCGGCGCACTGAGGCCCGTATTCAGGCGGGGTGGGGGAAATACAATGATACCCGGATCCCTGATGAGGGTATCTCCAGTAATACATGATCTGCGCCATGGCGGTGGCAACGCAACCGACCGGGACATGTCCTTCATATCCGCCGGGGCTGGCCGGATCGGCCGGGCACAACTCATTATAAGGGAAGGTCTGGTCAAAGTCGCAGGTCAGCAGCGGGGCTACATCCGTAGTGCCTCTCATCGGGGAAAGGTCGTTGGAATTGGCTGTGAGGAGATGCGCCCATTCCCCCTGGTTTTCGGGGGAGGAGGGAAGGTTGTTCGAACGGATATAGTCGATCTCCTGCTTGTAATGATCCATCCAGCCGATGAAATTTTCGGGAAGATTATCGGGGGAATAGGAGTTATCGAATGAGTATCCCAGGACCGGATGCGCTGCATCTTCTGCGGATACGATGATGAACCCTTTGTCCCGGAAATTAAAAACATAATAGTCGGGAACGTTGGCGGAAGAAACGACAAATTCCTCAACGATCGCCAGGGAGCTGTACGGAACCGAATTCTGGCGGTTGATCTGCTCGTAATAGAAATTTTTCCCGGCCAGCTTCGCGTCGCGGATCTCGACGATCTTAGCCAGTGCCGAGAAGCTGATACCGCCAAGGAACAAGACAAGGAGTAAAATTATCTTCTTCATGTCAGTTGAAATTTAAATTCATGAGTATAAAAATTTTGAAGCATCAAAAATAATAAAAATAAAAACACGAAATTCACGGTGGCGGCCACCGGATTTCTGCTAAACCCGAATTTTTAGGTAAATTCGTATGCAAATAATCGGTATGGCTTTATTCATTAAGAATATCGGGGAGCTGATCCTGGTCGAAGAAAAACCGGTGGAGAAAGTAAGCGGCAGGGATATGGCACGTCTGAATATCCTCCGGGATGCCTGGGTGTATGTCAGGGAGGACCGGATTTCCGAGTTTGGCAACCATGCTTCGGATGGAGAATTACGGATGACGGATTACGAACCGGGAGCGGAGGTACTGGATGCCTCCGGATGTGTGGTCATGCCCTGCTTTTGCGATTCCCACACGCACCTGGTTTTCGCCGGGAGCCGGGAGAAAGAGTATATCGACAAGATCCGCGGGCTGAGCTATGAGGAGATCGCAAAGAGGGGCGGCGGGATCCTGAACTCTGCAAAAAGGCTCCGCCGGACATCGGAAGAGGAGCTGCTCGAACAGGCATTGCCCAGGCTGGAAGAGATCCTAAAGCTGGGCACCGGTGCCGTGGAGATCAAGAGCGGGTACGGACTCACGCCCGAGGACGAACTGAAGATGCTGCGGGTGATCCGGAAGCTGAAGGAAATCTCCCCGCTTACGATCGTGGCCACTTTTCTCGGCGCTCATGCCGTACCGGAAAATTTCAAAGGGCGGCAATCTGAATTTGTCGACCAGGTCATCCATGAAATGATCCCGCAGGTGGCGGCGGAAGGACTGGCCGACTATATCGATGTCTTCTGCGACCGGGGCTTCTTCACCGTGGAAGAGACCGACCGCATCCTGCTGGCGGGAATGAAATACGGGCTCAAAGCGAAGATCCATGCCAACGAGCTGGATTATTCCGGCGGAGTGCAGGTGGGCGTCAAATATGATGCATTGTCGGTGGACCACCTGGAACATGCAGGGATGGAAGAAATGGAATGCCTGGCCGGTTCCGGGACCATGCCGACCCTGCTTCCCGGCGCCTCGTTTTTCCTCGGGCTGCCTTATGCGCCGGCGAGGCAGATGATCGATCACGGGCTCCCGGTGGCGCTGGCCAGCGACTTCAATCCCGGCTCTTCCCCTTCGGGCAACATGCAATTCATCCTCTCGCTGGGCTGCATCCAGTGCCGGCTCCTTCCGGAAGAAGCGATCCATGCGGTGACGATCAACGGGGCCTATGCGATGGGACTGAGCGGGGAGCTGGGAAGCATTGCCCGCGGAAAAAAAGCCAACCTGATCATCACCCGCCCGGTTCCCTCCTACGAATACCTGCCTTATGCCTATGGGAGCAATAAAGTAAGAACAGTCATTCTGAACGGAAAGGTAGTGACCCATAACGAATGATGAATGACGAATGACCAGTTACCATGAAAACCATCGGACTTATCGGCGGAATATCCTGGCAATCCACGCAGGACTATTACCGCATCATCAATGAAAGTATCGCTCAAAGGACGGATAACCGTCATGCAGGCAGGATCCTGATCGATTCCCTGGATTTCGGGGAGATAGGGGGATTCCTCAGGGCACAGGATCTTGACGGGCTGGCCTCGACCCTCCTCGCATCCGCGAAAAAACTGGAAACAGCCGGGGCCGATATGGTGCTGATCTGCGCCAATACCATGCATTTCCTGGCGGACCGCGTACAGCAGGGCATCGGCATCCCGCTCGTTCATATCATAGATGAAACCATTCGGAAGATCCGGGAGAAAGGGCTTACCTGCGTGGGATTGCTGGGAACCCGCTATACCATGGAAAAGGATTTTTACAAGGACCGGCTGCGACAAAACGGGATTGCGGCGCTGGTCCCCGGGGGCGAGGATATGGCCTTTATCGACCAGGTCATTTTCCGGGAGCTGTTCCGGCATTATGTCAATCCCGAATCGAAATCAAGGATGCTTCAGATCATTGATTCGCTGGCGGTCTCCGGAGCGCAGGGGATCATCCTCGGCTGCACCGAGATCCCGATCATGATCCGCCAGGAGGACTGCAAATTCCCGGTGTTCGATACCACGGAGATCCACGCGATGGCGGCGGTTGAGAGAGCGCTGGACTAATCCTTGTGAAACCAGATCTGCAGTTCTTTATCGGGCTGAAAATTTACCTTATGCCAGCTATGGATGGTCTTATCCGGCTCCACCACAGTCTTATCCGGCTTGTAGGATAGAGAATCGATCGTGATGGCCTTCTCATCGAACACGATGGAGAATTCCTCCAGCGAAACCGGCTTATTCCAGTATTTCTGATGGGTCATCAGCAGGTAGGAGGCCTCTTTGCCGTTATGATCGTGGGAGTAATAGATCTTCAGCTTTTTTTGTTCCTGGGGCTGGAAGGTGAGCTGGTAGAAAATGCCGGCGGCCATTCTGCGGAAGGAGCGGATGGGAGTCCCCGTGGAAGCATCGGTGATGGAGAGGGTGTCCAGTTTGAGGTCCCCGGTCAGCAGGGGCAGCGGGAAGAACATCACCTGGCTGACTTCATGGGCCGCCGTATTCCTGAAATAATACTCCCCGTTGGCCTGGAGATGCACCGGGTCGAGATGGATCACCACGTTTTCCCGGGCGAGTATAACATTCTGAGCACCTGCGGGGATGACAAGGGAAAGGGAAAGAAGTACGATCACCAGGTTCTTGATCATGGGATAAAGAACCTTAAAAGCCGGATAAATATACAAAAAAATATGTAATAATATTCCCCCTCTCCAACCGGAGAGGGGGTCAGGGGGTGAGGCGGGGTGAGGCTACTTCACCACTTTCAACGCCGCATCCGTCGCGTCCAGCAGCGGCTTGATCGAGATCTCACTGCCGACGGCATGTTTCATCCAAACCTGGGGTATCAGGCGGCCGGCCGAATAAATGCGGATCGATTCCTTTCCGAAATCCTTTCCTTTGAAGAACTGGTCAAGCTGGAAATCGATCAGGTGTCCTACCGGGTAGTTCGACAGGTACAGGGGATCCTCGATCATGTGGGAATAAATGGCCAGGATCGGGGTGTCCTTTACGCCAAAGGCATCCGCATAATATTTATTCCATACCTCGATCGCGGTTTTGATCACGGTCTCCTTTAACTGGGCCGGAGTGGCATTCGGATTTTCGTAGAGCCATTTCCATACCGCCATATCGATCAGGGAGACCCCCATGATCTCATAGCTCATCCAGAAATTATCGATCGCAGCCAGGGCGTCTTTGTTCGGGTCGGTGTCCTTGATCCCCAGCAGATCCAGGTCGTGCTTCTGGAAGGTGAAGGCATAGGCTTCCGTGAAGGCGGTATTGGGCACGCCCATCATCATATAATTGTCGACCATATAAAGAGAGATGGTCTCCTCGATCGTATGCCCCAGCTCATGGACGGCGATATTGTATCCCTTGTAGTCCATTCCGTCTTTCCCGATCCTCGTGCGGAGGTGCGCCTTGTCGCCCTTCATCTGGGCTCCCCAGGCGTGGCCGGATCCGCGGGCCGGGTCCACCGTGATATGGGAGGCGATCTCTTTCGCCATGTCCGGCTTGAATCCGAGCTTCACCAGGATTACCGGGATGTCTTTTTCAAACGCCGCGGTATTGGGATATTTGGCTTTCGTCATCTTATCGAGCATGGCTTCGTCCACGTTGCTGCGTGCCTTGAAACCATCGTACCAGATATCGAAAGGCTGCAGCGGGCGGCCCAAACGCTTGCTGATCAGGGCGGCCACCTGCTTCACTTCCGGCGAGGAGCAAAGGTCGGTGAACAGTTTTTCCACTTCGGGCTGTGTCAGCTCCATGCCTCCGTCGAAGGAGCGCTGGATAAAGTTCGGGTACATAGGAGTGTAGGGATCCTCCAGCTCCTCCGCCTGGAAGTTGTCCAGGAAGACCCGGAAACGGCGGTCCGGTTCGGGGGTGGACGCTACTTCCTTTCCGTTCTGGAATAGTTTATTCGTCATGGGATCCCATTGGTAGCGGGGATTGTTGATCACGCTGTCCGGGATATCCTGCCTGATGATATGAAGCATCACCTCGTAGATCATCTTCTGCTTCAGGAGCCCCTCATCGCCCTTGTTATAATTGGCTTTCAGTTCGTCGCGCAGGTTCCAGTGGGAAATGAGCTTCATGTCTTTCGGGAAATGGGTTTGTCCCTTTTCATCCAGCAGGTTGCCCATGTAAATATTGTAATTCGAAATGTAATTATCCGCGGCGGTCAGTGCGTCCGACACTTTCTGGTTGACCTCGGCCGGAACACGTGCAATGAACTGGTCGCCCAGGCGGGCATACGCCCAATCCTTCCGGGACCACTTCTCCCCGAGCGCTTCTTTTTCCGTCAGGGTGTAGAACGGAAAGTTCAGGGCGACGATAAAGCCGATCTTGTTGTTGAAGAAGTCATCGCTGAAATGGGCATAGGGATCATAGGCGGCAAAGACCTGGTCGATATCCAGCATCTCCCCGATATCCAGCTGCATGCCCCGTTTCAGGTCGAGACTGATCATATTGTACCGGCCGAACAGATACTCAAAATTGGTCGAGATCCGGTCGAACAGCCGGTCGAGCCTGGCCGGGTCGCCGACGAAATATTGCTGGCAGAAAGCCTCGAAATCTTTCCGGCTTCCGTCTTTCTCCTGCCACAGGGCGGCAATTTGACGGATCCCTTTCTCAAGCCTTGCTTTGGAAGCGTCGCCCAGGCCCACTGACATCTTCGTGATCAGCGAATCCACCCCGGCGGTTTTGATGAACTGAACAGGGGATTTCGTACCGGCGCTTTCCGGCTGGCGGCACTGGCTGAGGAGACATATCGCCGGAACCAGCCAAAAAATAAGGATTTTTCTCATAGGGATACAGGTTTGATTGACCTGATAAATGTAAGGAAAAAACAGTGAGGAAAAAGTTTAAAAAAAAAATTGGTGATTTTTTACGTGTCTGTATAAATTTATGTACATTTGCATTAATTTAATCCAAATTAAAATTACTATGAAACAAATAATGATCACCCTTACGATGCTGTTCTTCTCTGTCTGGCAGGCCTGGTCGCAGCAGAACGTCATCGCAGGTTATCCCATGCTTGGAGATAACGCACCATCGTTTACCGCACAATCCACAACCGGCAAAATCAATTTCCCGAAAGATTATACCGGTAGCTGGAAAATTATTTTCAGCCACCCGGCAGATTTCACCCCTGTATGCTCAACGGAATTACTGGAATTGGGAGAGATGCAGGATGATTTCAACAAATGGGGTGTAAAGCTGATAATTCTTTCTACCGATAAGCTGAGTACGCACCAGCAGTGGGTCCAGTCCATGGAGACGATCCGTTACAAGGATAAGGATCCTGTCAAGATTGATTTTCCCCTGGTGGCGGATGAGGACCACGTGATTTCGAAGAAATACGGCATGATGCAGCCGAATACGAATACGACCAAAGATGTCCGGGGGGTTTACATCATCGATCCCCAGGATAAGATCCGCGCCATGTTCTTCTATCCGATGAGCGTAGGCAGGAATATGGATGAGATCAAGAGGACCCTGATCGCATTGCAGACGGCCGACCAGCACAATGTGCTGACGCCTGCCAACTGGCAGCCGGGAGGGGATGTGCTTTTGCAATCCACCAAGAATCCTCCGGATCAGTCCGAACTGGCGAAACAAACCAGTCCGGATGTGTATCAGCTGAGCTGGTATCTGACCTTTATGAAGTTGAACAAGTAAGGGAACAAGGAGTTAATGGGTACCCAATGAGCGACCGGGCGGATTTTCCCGGTCGCTTTTTTTATTTAATTTCGCCCTCTAAATCCTGCTGCCCGAATGAAACAGCTGATCGAATGCGTTCCGAATTTTTCCGAGGGAAGGGACCTGGAGGTTATCCGGCAGATCACCGATGAGATCGACAAAACAGCCGAAGTCAAATTGCTCGACGTGGATCCCGGGAAAGCCACCAACCGGACGGTGGTGACGTTCGTGGGCACCCCGGATGCCGTCATCGAGGCGGCGTTCAGGGCCATCCGCAAAGCTGCCGAATTGATCGATATGAGCCGGCATAAGGGAGAGCATCCCCGCTTCGGCGGAACGGACGTCTGCCCGCTGGTTCCCGTTTCAAATATCACCATGGAAGAAACGGTCGCTTATGCCCGCAAGCTGGCGGAGAGGGTGGGGAACGAGCTCGGCATTCCGGTATACTGCTATGAAAACGCCGCTTTCACCGAAGAGCGGCGCAACCTGGCCAACAACCGGGCCGGGGAATATGAAGGACTGCCGAAGAAACTCCAGGATCCACACTGGAAGCCCGATTTCGGTCCCGCGGTCTTCAACTCCAGGACCGGCGCTATCGCCATCGGCGCGCGGGATTTCCTCGTTGCCTATAATGTGAACCTCAATACCACCTCCGTGCGGAGGGCGAATGCGGTCGCCTATGATATCCGCGAAAAAGGAAGGCCGGTGCGGGAGGGGAACCCGGTGACGGGAAAGATCAAAAAAGACGAACAGGGGAACGAGATCTGGATCCCGGGAGCCCTGAAAGCGTGTAAGGCGATCGGGTGGTACATCGAGGAATACGGGATCGCCCAGGTTTCCATCAACCTCACCAATATCGGCATCACGCCGGTGCACGTCGCCTTCGAAGAGGCCTGTAAAAGCGCGCTGGCCCGGGGACTCCGCGTAACCGGCTCCGAGCTGGTCGGGCTGATCCCGCTCCGTGCCATGATCGATGCCGGAAAATATTTCCTGAAAAAGCAAAAACGCTCGGTCGGCGTCTCCGAGTCGGAACTGATCAAGATCGCGGTCCGTTCGCTGGGCCTCGACGACCTGAAACCCTTTCATCCGAAAGAAAAAATCATCGAATATATGCTGGAGGATCATAAAGAAAAAAAACTGGTGGACCTGACCGGCAAGGGGTTTGCCGATGAAACCGCCTCCGAGTCGCCTGCTCCCGGGGGAGGCTCCGTTTCCGCCTATATCGGGGGGCTGGGCGCCGCGCTGGGAACCATGGTGGCCAACCTTTCTTCGCATAAGCCCGGATGGGACGACCGCTGGGAGGAATTTTCCGATTGGGCGGAGAAAGGACAGAAGATCAAGGACGAATTGCTGTTCCTGGTGGACGAGGATACCCGTGCCTTCAACCGGATCATGGAGGCTTTCGGGATGCCGAAAGGGACCGATGAAGAAAAGAAAGCCCGGACAGTGGCTATCCAGTCTGCAACAAAATATGCCATCGAGGTGCCCTTCCGTACCATGCAGCGCTCCTATGAATCCATGGAGATCCTCCGGGCCATGGCCGAGCACGGGAATCCAAACTCGGTCTCCGACGCCGGAGTGGGAGCGCTGTGCGCCCGCTCGGCAGTGATGGGCGCCTTCCTGAACGTGAAGATCAATGCCGCCGGACTGGCCGATAAGGCCTTTGCGGAAGAGATCCTCCGGAAGGGCGCTGAAATTGAAAAAGAGGCTAAAAAAGCGGAAGAGAATATTCTTGAGATCGTGAACAAAAAGATTAACAAACAGTAACAAGGAATTTACGATTCACGATCAACCTTCGTAAATATCTCCTGGTTCTTCTTTCCTTACTCCTACTTCAGTTAGTCAAATAGGTTATGCTACTCTGATAACTTCCCTCCGTCACCACGACGCTGTCCTGTCCCCCCGTCCGGTTAATGTAATATAGGATCCCGTGGAAGGTGCCGGTCGTCCAGCCGTCGTTCCCTTCCCACGTGGTGACGGTCAGCGTAAAGGGGGAGTGGGTCATGATCTCATATTTATTCCCGTTCTCATCCAGGTAATATACGGAAAAGCCGGCATCCGCCTGCGTGTAAATGATCCCGTTCCGGGCATTGGCGGGCAGCCCGATATAAAACATGCTTTTATCCGTGACATTCTCATCCTGGTAGAACCCGTTGCAGTAAGTGGAAAAGGAGCAGATCCGGTCGAAACCGGTGCTGGAAGTGAACGTCTTGCTGACATTATTGATCCTGAAGCTGGCCTGCTTCACCTGCCCGGAACTGTCCTTCTTCTTACAGGAGGAGATGGGAATTAAGATAGTCACTATCAGCAATATACAACCAAACCGCATGAGCAGAACGGTTAGACTAAAGGAATGTTTACGGAAATTCAGGATAATGGTTGCATTTCCTTTCAGTCTTTCAGGCATCTGACTGAGAAAGCATTATCCCGATAGGATGGATATTGGGAAACGCTGGGATTATAGATATTCATGCCGTGCGCCCAGGCCTTCCAGGGACCGTGAGCGGAGGAGGACCAGAACAGGGTGGCGAAACCGGTGAAATACCACCCCTTATCCATGAATCCTGTTCCGTCGAGAGATGCATTGAAACCTGAATAACCGGTCGATTTGAGAGGGCCGCCGGCAAACCCGTTATTGATATAGTTGCTGAAAAGCAGCATCCATTCCACTTCCGTCGGGATATGCCAGCCGGGAGGGCAGAGGCCCTGGGTCCCCTGGATATTGACGTATTGCATGAATTCGTCCCACTGGTAAAGTCCTCCCTGTGTGGCGCAGTTGGCCGGGTTGTCATTATAGCAATATTTTTCCGGGGTGCAGTTATCGGTCTGGAAGAGGGAGGAAGCGATCACCTGCCCGAAGTTCAGGTTGGCGGCCATCCAGCATTGCGTCCCGATCTGTACGGTGGGATATTGTTTGGAATCCCTTACATCGGTCAGGCTGTTCCCGCAGAGAAAAGGAACCGGGGTATTCACCATGATATTCAGGGTGGATGACTTGGTACAGCCGAACATATTGGTATAGGAGTAGGTCAGGGCATGGGAGCCGGGCCCTGCCAGGGCGGGATAGAATTTCCCGGTGTTCACCCCTGCGCCCGTATAGGTTCCTCCCAGCGGGATCCCCCCTTTCAGCGTAAATGGCTGCGCGGTGGTGATCGTGATGGCGTCGTTGCAGGAGGTGAAGGTCACCAGGGGGATCGGGTTCACCGTTACCACTACCGGCGCGCTGGTTCCCGGGCAGCCGTTGGCGCTGGGACTTGCGGTATAGGTGACGGTTTGCGCAAAATAATCCGTGTTTGTCAGCACCTGCGAGATATTATTCCCCGCCCCGTTGCTGAATCCCGAAACTGCCGGAGAGCTCCCCGCCGCGGTCCAGGAATAGGTAGCACCCGCCACACCGGATGAGAGATTGATATTGCAACGGTCTTCCGAGCAGATGGTCTGAGAAGCGGGAGAGAAGATCACATTGGGTACCGGGAAAACGGTCACGGTGTAATCCTGTACCGTTCCGTCGCATCCGTTTGCATGGGGCGTGATATGATAGGTCACGGTGCCGTTGATCATCCCGGAATTGGAGAGTGTCTGGTTCAGCACGATCGAAGGCACCCCGGTGTTGTCGGAATACCCGGTGATGCTGGGAGAGCTGGGGGTGGCCGTCCAGGTGAACAGGGTACCGGGCACAGAAGAGGTGAGGATCACATTGGTGGCCGTCCCGTTGCAGATGCTTTCCGAGGGCGGGCTGTTGGAAAGGGTAGGGTTGGGGTTCACCGTCACGATGACCATATTTGTAAGGCCGGGGCAGCCGTTGAAGGAAGCCGTAACCGTATAGGTGACCGTCCTTTGAACCACCCCTGTATTGGTCAGCAGCTGGCTGATCAGGTTCCCGGAACCATTGCTGTAGCCGGTGACATCCGGTGAGCTGCCCGCTGCGGTCCAGGTGAAGGTAGCTCCCGCCACCGCTGAGGAAAGCCCGATGCTGCAGCTGGCGCCGGAACAGATCGTCTGGGACGACGGGGTGAATATCACATTGGCGACAGGGGCGACCGTTACGGTAAAATCGGTAAGGGTCCCGTCGCATCCGAAGACATGAGGGGTAATATGATAAACCGCATTGCCATTTGCCGTACCGGCATTCTGCAACACCTGGTTCAGCGTAACAGTGGGAACCGCGTTGTCCGAATAGCCGCTGATGCCCGGGTCACCCGTGGCCGTCCAGGTGAACAAGGTCCCCGGAACGGAGGTCGTGAGCGTGATATTGGTCGGAGAATTATTGCAGATGCTCTTGGTCAGCGGGTTGTTCGTCAGCGTGGGATAAGGCCTCACCGTGATGATCACCACCGCAGTATCGCCCAGGCACCCGATCGCCTGCGGCACCACTTTATAGGTGACGGTCTCGGTGACAGGGCCTGAGTTGGTGAGGGTTTGTACGATCGAGTTCCCGGAACCGGCAGCATACCCGCTTACATTGGGTGAGCTCCCGCTGGCCGTCCACGTGAAGGTGGTGCCGGCATGGTTGGAAGAAAGGGCGATGTTGGTGGCGGTGCCCGAGCAGATCGTTTGCGCCGGCGGGGTGGCGGTTACATCAAAGTAGGGGCGAACGGTCACCAGGAAGCTGACCGTGTCGCTCACGCAGCCCGCGGCCACGGCTACGGTCTTATAGGTCAGGGTCTCATCGGCGGGACCGGTGTTTAAAAGCTTTTGCCGGATGGATAGTCCGCTGCCACCGGAAAATCCGCTCAGATCAGCGCCGCCGGGTACTGCAACCCAGTTAAAGATGGAGCCGGCAACGGAGGATTGCAGCACGATGATCAGGGAATCTCCCGAGCAAACCGTAAAATTGAGCGTATTGTTCGTAACTACCGGCTTGGGAGTGACGGTCACGCTGATGTCCGCTCTGGCCGGGCTCGCACAAGTGGAGCCGCTGGCCACCGCTTCCGCATAAAAGTGCGTCGAGGCAGCCACAAAGGTGGTAACGGAACCTCCGGTAAAAGGATATTGCACTCCCCCGACCGGGGCATTATACCAGTTGATATCTACTCCCGGCGGCTGCACCACGCTGAAGGTCACATTCCCCGGGTCGCAGCGGGAGACAAAAGGAGTGATCGGGGTGGGAGTGGCCGGATTGGCGTAAATGGATACATTCTGAGAATAGGTGCAGGAGGGTGGAAGGGAATAGGTGATCGTATAGGTGTCCGGTGTGCTGGCGCTGACATCGATGGTTCCGGAAGAGGCGCTTAAAAGAACCAATCCCGGCGGCGACGAGGTAAAGGTCCCGCCCAACTGGTTGATGGCCGGAGTAGGATCCCCATCGTTCTGGCAGAAAGAGGGAGAAGTATAGGTGAACGTGGGATCGATCACCGTCACTACCACATCATCCGTCGCATTGCCTCCGCCACAGGTGTTGACCACCGCCGTGTAAGTCGTGGTGGTAGTGGGGAGTACATAAATCGTATCCCCATACCCGACGATCGTACCGCCAGGGTAGCCCCCCGCGTACCAGGTGATGCCTGCCGGGACAAACCGAGTGGACTCATTAGTTGTAGTCCAGCTGGTGCAGTTTCTCCCGGTGGCGGTGAAGGCAACCGTTCCGTCAATATTATGAACCCCCTGGGTGGCCATGTTCGACTGCCAGTTGCAAAAAGGTTTACTTTCGATATTGTTTTCAATGATACTATTCTGTTCGTTCAGAACGATCTGGAAGGTTCCATAGGTGGTGGTGCATCCATACATCGGACAATTTTTCCAGTAAACGACCAATTTTCGGTTGGGGGTAGAACCACTCGTGTAATAATGCACATTTGAAATCGGTGGATTGTAATAGTTCGGCCACCAGTCCTGCCAGGGTGCCATGATGCAGTTTTTGGGAACATTAGCAGCGGTACTGGGAATGGGAACGGCCGTGTAATTTGTCCAGGCGGCATTATAGGTGAAGCCGATCCACCCGTTGGTCCCGATATAAAACTGGGTATAGTACTGGTCGAAAAAGCAGAAGGAAAAACCGATGTCAAATGGCCCTGCGATCTGGTCATCCTGGTTGCTGCCGAAAGTTACATTGTTCCCGCTTAAAAACGGCTCAGGGGTGTACGGGTATGTTTCGAAGGTATAGCTGCTGGTTCCGTAACTTCCGCTGGTCACGGTAGCGACCAGCATGGCGGTTCCGCCGAAACAAATAGTCGTATCATTTCCCGCGAAAATAGTGGTCTGGCAGGAAATGCGGGAAAAAATAAAACAAAGAAAAATTCCAAGGAGTAATCGTCTCACATATTGCTCCTCCCTCTGTACAAATGTAGAAAATTTTATTTGATAGACACGTGGGAATCTTAAAGGTTGTTCGGGGTGAGAAAAAAATTAAAGAGAGGTTGTCTCGTCATCTTTCAGAGCCGGATTTCACGAATTGGCGCTTGATTCATTGCACGCGGATGACGAGGATTACAAAGTGATTTACACGGAGAATGACCATCGTAAATAAAAAATCAAAAATCTAAAATCAACCCGCTGCTTACATCTTCTTGATGTATCCGAAGGTGCCGTGCTTTTGTCCGGCAGGTCCTGCCGCGAAATAAACGGCATCCGGGTCCAGGGAGGTGGCGGTGGAAGGAGCGGTGGTGATCGCCCATAACCCGTCGATCGCAAGGATGGTCCCGTTCATCTGCAGCTGTCCGTCGTAGGTGCCGTCGGCTTCATAAACGATGATATGCCCGTCTCCGAAATTACCGATCAGGATGGCATTGGCGCTGAGGCCCATCGCGGCGGGCGCTTTGGCAACCCCCCAGGGAAGGTTCAGCGGACCCCGGGAAGCGAACCTGTTGACGAGCGTTCCGTTTGGATTAAACACGTTCACAAAGCCGTTTCCCGTATTGGAACCGTAAACTCCTCCTCCGACCGCATAATAGGTCACGTACAGCAATCCGTCGATATTCTGGATATTATAAGGTTTGAAGCCTGCCGGAAGATCGGGATCGGAGAAGAACCGCCCGCCGGTGAGCGTGAAATTTTTATCGTAAACATCAATGGTTCCGTTTTTGTTATCCGCCGCGTACAGGAAATTCCCTGTCCCGTCATTCCCGATCGCAAGGCCGGTATAGGAGGCGCCGTCCTTCATGGCTACGGTAACCGTTGCGGCTCCGGTGTTCCATGCCGTGATCGCTCCGTCCAGGCCGCAGAAGACGAACTTTGCCGGATTATTGTTGGAAGTCAGCACAAAATCCGTCGTGGAGTTATATACCTGCCCGGTCGGCATGCCTTTCGCACCTTTTGCTGCCCCGGTCACGGTAACGGGCGCCAGTACGGTTGCCCCGGTCCCGTCATAAATGGTTGTCACGCCTTTCCCCTCGGAGGATACCCAGATCTTCCCGTTGGGACTGATGGCGATACCCCAGGCATTCACCAGGTTGGTGTCTGTTTTGGCTGCGTTGTAACTGCCGTCATCCGCCGTCAGGTAAACCACCTGCATACTGGGTCCGTAGGTGGTGGGGATGACGGTCTCGCTGTTTTTCTTGCATCCCGGAAGGAAGGTGATATAGGTAAGCGCCAGCGTGATCATGCCGCCTGCAACTATTTTTCCCGTTTTCGTCCGCACATTTTTCATTGCGACCTCCTTATGTTAATTTAGATCAAATAAGAGAGGAAGCAAAGATATAGCAAAACGGAGGTTGAAGCGGAATTTCCTTAGGGACACTTTGTAATGGCACGCGGATAAAGACCATCGTAAGTCGTCGATCGTCAATGCGATCAGCCATCGTAAACCGAGATTCAAAAATGCCTTAGTCTTTCAGGCAGCGAACCGGGAATGCATTATCCCGGTACGACGGATAGAACGAAACACTCGGATTAAAGGTGTTCAATCCGTGCGCCCAGGCCTTGTACGGTCCGTGGGAGGTGGAGGACCAGAGCATGGTGGCGAAGCCCGTGAAGCTCCAGGTGACATTATTGAACCGGGTCCCGCCGAGCAGGACGTTGAACCCGGAGAAGCCGGATAATTTCAGCGGAGATCCGGCAAAGCCGTTCGAGATATACTGTGCGAAAAGCGAGTTCCATTCCGCTTCCATGGGAACGTGCCAGCCCGGGGGGCAGAGTCCCTGGGCGCCGGCCGTGCCGGAAAATTGCATCAGCTCGTCCCATTGGTAGAAACCGCCGGATATCCCGCAATTGGCGGGATTATCGTTGAAGCAGTACTTTTCCACGATGCAGTTGTCCCGTTGCATGGACGTCGACGGGATGGTATTCCCGTAATTCAGGTTTGCGGAGATCCAGCATTGACCCCCGATCTGAATGGTAGGGTACGTCTGGTTGTCGCGCACGTCGGTGAGCATCCCGTTGCAGTTGAACGGCGGGGGATTTACCACGTTGATGTTCACGGTAGCATTATTCGCACAACCATACATATTGCTGTAGGAATAGGTGATGGAATGGTTGCCCACTCCCGCCAGTCCGGGGAAGAAGCTCCCGACGTTGACGCCGGCTCCCGAGTAGGTCCCGTTGAGCGGGACGCCGCCCTTGAGTATGATCGGCTGCGCCACGGTCGTGGTGACCGGGTCGAAACAGGTGGTAAAGGTCACCACCGGCCGGGGGTTCACCGTCACCGTCACATCGTTGGGGGTTCCGGTGCAGCCGTTGGCTACCGGTGTGACGTGGTAGGTAACAGTTTCGACTGAAAAACCAAGATCGGTAAGGGTCTGCGAGATCGTATTTCCGCTTCCGGGCCCGAAGCCGGTCACATTCCCCGAGCTCGGGGTGGCGGTCCAGGAGAAGGTGGTCCCGGCCACGGTGGAGGCCAGCAGGATATTCGAGGTGCTTCCCGAGCAGAAGGTCTGTCCGTTGGGATTGAAGCTGACGTTGGCCACCGGGAAGACGGTGATGATGAAGTCGGCCGTATTGCCGTCGCAGCCGTTCAATGTCGGGGTCACGGTATAGGTGACAGTTTCGATGGAAGAGCCAAGATTTGTAAGAACGTCGGTGATGACGGGTCCCGCACCGTTATGGTAACCGGTTACGTTGGGAGAAGATGGTGTTGCCGTCCAGGCGAAGGTAGTACCGGGAAGATCGGCTGCGATCGGGATGTTGATCGAGCCGGAGGAGCAGATCGAGGAGTTGGCGGCATTGGTGATCATGGGCCTGGGCTTCACATTCACGTTCACCACGGTCGGACTGGGGGCTGTGCACCCGGAGCCTGCAAAATAGTTCACCGAGACCGTCTGGATGCCGGTGGTGGTCCACAGCACGGTGGCCGAAGCATCGTTGGGCCCGCCGCCGGCGGTGATGGTCCCCCCGGCCGAGACGATCCAGGAATAATTGGTCATGCCCGGATCGGAGGTATAGACGTTGCTGCTGTTCACGCACACGGTGACCGGCCCGTTAAGCCCGGGCACCGGCAGGGTGTTGACCGT
>DATJQF010000046.1:0-8111 GCA_035505995.1 Bacteroidales bacterium | reverse complement strand
AACGAGATCAACCACGGGATCCTTTGGCCGGAAGGGCATATCAGCCACCCGGACCAGCTGGCTGCCTTACTGAAAGCCGGGGTGAAGGGAGTAACGGAGGCTGATCCCTCCTTACCGGTCATGATGCACCTGGCCCTCGGCGGCCAAAACCAGGAAGCGGTCTTCTGGCTCGATAATATGATCGCCCGGGGTGTCACTTTCGATGTCATCGGGCTTTCCTATTACCCGCGGTGGCACGGCACCCTCGACGATCTGAAAAACAACCTGGATGATCTGCAAAAGAGGTATCATAAACCGCTGATCGTGGCCGAATATTCCGATTACAAGAAAGAAGTCAACGATATTATCTTCAGCATCCCCGGTAACCTGGGAAAGGGCTCCTGCATCTGGGAGCCGCTAAACCGCTGGAGCGGGCTGTTCGACCGCGACGGGAACGTGACCGGGCGGATGAAGGTGTATGACGAACTGAAGCTAAAGTACTTGCAGGAAGAAAATTAATTTACAGTTATTGATTGCATTGACGATTTTAGATCTTTCCATTAAAAAAAAATTATGAAAACGATACAAATCTTATCAGGAGTAATTCTCCTGCTGGCCATGACCGCTGCGCGCGCCCAGATGCCGGAAGAATCGCGGATGATGACCGATCCGGCGATCAGTGCGGATTATATTGCTTTCGTGTATGCCAATGATCTCTGGCGGGCCAACCTGGACGGGTCGGATGTGATCCGGCTTACGTCCAATGAAGGGGCTGAGTTTTCTCCGAATTTTTCTCCCGATGGAAAGATCCTTGCTTTTACCGGTCAGTACGACGGGAACATGGATGTCTTTACCATTCCCGCGGAAGGAGGCGTTCCGACCCGGTTGACCTGGCACCCTGAAGCGGATTTCTCCCGGGGGTTCACGCCCGACGGTAAATCGATCCTCATCTCATCGGCCCGGGAATCCTTTACCAACCGGTACCCTAAATTCTACCTGGTGCCCGTACAGGGAGGATTCCCCGAAAAGCTGAACCTGCCTAACGGGGCATTCGGGAGTTTCTCCCCCGACGGGAAAAAGATCGCCTATAACCCGCATTACAATGCGTTTCAGCAGTGGAAGAACTACCGGGGAGGGACGATCGCCTTCATCTGGATCTGTGACCTTTCGACCCTGGCCGTCGAGAAGATCCCGCAGCCCGAAGGCGGCTGCAATGACTGGCGGCCGATGTGGATCGGGGACCAGGTGTATTTCCTCTCCGACCGTAACGGCGAGTTTAACCTGTTCAGCTATGGTACAAAAGATAAAAAAATCACCCAACTGACGAAGTTCACCGACTTTCCGATCAATTCGGCAGGATATGGCGGGGGAAAGATCGTTT
Source organism: Bacteroidales bacterium (assembly GCA_035505995.1). GTDB lineage: Bacteria > Bacteroidota > Bacteroidia > Bacteroidales > FEN-979 > DATJQF01. Next base: position 6,751 of record DATJQF010000046.1, on the reverse strand, counting down.
TCGAGCAGGCCGGCTATCTTTACATATATGACCTGGCTGCCAATACTTACAAACAGCTGCATATGCATATCCCGGCCGACCTGTCCAATATCCGTTCCCGGTACGTGCCTGCCTCTAAAAACATCCATTACGCGAACATCTCTCCCAGCGGCGCCCGGGCACTGTTTGAGGCTTGGGGAGACGTGATCACGGTACCTGCCGAGAAAGGAGATCCCCGTAACCTGACGAATACCCCGGGGATATATGAGCGGAGCCCTGTTTGGTCCCCCGACGGTAAAAAGATCGCCTGGTTTTCCGACGAAACGGGCGAGTACCAGCTGGTGGTCGCAAACCAGGATGGGAAAGGAGAATCCAGAAAATATGCAATGACGGGAGACGGATTTTATATGGACCCGATCTGGTCACCCGACAGCAAGATGATCACCTATTCCGATAATGGATTCAACCTGTATATCATTGAGCTGGCCACCGGCAAGATCCGGAAAGTGGCGACCGAACCCATCTATGACATATTCCAGGACATGAATCCCGATTGGTCGCCGGACTCAAAGTGGATGACTTTCACGATGATCACCCCGACCAACATCCTGAGAGTTTACCTGTATTCCCTCGACCAGGACAAGCTGTTCCCTGTAACAGACGGGATGAGCGACTGTTCCGAACCGGTCTTTGACAGGAGCGGAAAATACATTTACTTCTTCGGTTCCACAGATGCCGGTCCTGTCCGGCAATGGTTCGATCTTTCGACCGAAGATATGCACATGAAAAATTCCCTGTACATCGCCGTGCTGGATAAAAATGCCCCGAATCCGCTCCGGAAAGAAAGCGATGAGGAGAAAGGGACTCCTGAAGCGAAGAAAGATGCCGGTAAGGAAAAAGCCTCAATTAAAGAATCCGAAAAGGATAAAGACAAACAAAAAGCGGACAGTACCGGGAACAAGTCGGTCATCGATATCCCGGGAATCGCCGACCGTATCCTGGCCCTGCCTATCCCTCCGGGTTTCTATTCTAACCTGACACCGGGCACAGAAAATCAGATCTATTTCATGGAAAATCCGGCATTTCCGCCGGAAAATAGTCCCAATGTCAGCAAGCTGCACCTTTTCAACCTGGAAACCCGGAAGGACAATGTTGCCCTGGAAGCGCTGAACGGGTATATCCTCTCTTTTGATAAAAAGAAAATACTTTATGCGACCGGGGAATCGTGGTTCCTTACCGGCGCCGGGGAAAAGATCGAGCCGGGCAAAGGGATCCTGAACCTGGATGCGGCCGAGATCCGTATCGACCCTCCCGCCCAATGGCATCAGATGTTCGGGGATATCTGGCGGATCAACCGGGATTTCTTCTATGACCCGGGCATGCAGGGCGCCGACTGGAATGCCATGAAGAAAAAATACGAGGTCTTCCTCCCCTACCTTTCCTGCCGGGATGATTTCACCCGTCTTACCCGCTGGATCTGCAGCGAGCTCACCATCGGGCACTCCTATACCGGCGGAGGGGAACAGTACCGCACCCCTAAATCAGTGCCCGGAGGACTGCTGGGCGCCGATTATAAAATTGATAACGGACGTTACCGTTTCAGCAAGATCTACGGCGGCCTGAACTGGACACCGGATCTACGGGCCCCCCTTACGGAACCCGGCGTGAATGTAAAAGAAGGTGACTATCTCCTGGCGGTGAACGGCGTGGAACTCAAAGCCCCCACCGAAGTGTTCAGCCTGTTCGAGAATACCGCAGGGAAACTTACCGAGATCCGGGTGGGACCGCATCCCGATACTTCCGGTTCCCGGCTGGTCCAGGTGGTTCCCATCGAGAGTGAAGCCGATCTGCGCAACCGTTACTGGGTCGAGGACAACCTGAAAAAGGTGAACGAAGCCACCGGCGGTAAAGTGGCCTACGTGTATGTTCCCAATACCGCTACGGCAGGTCATGACTATTTCAAACGTTATTTTTTCCCGCAGAGCGATAAGGAGGCCATTATCATTGATGAGCGCTTCAACGGAGGCGGCTCCCTGGCCGATTATATCATCGATATCCTTCGTAGGCCTTACCTGAACTACTGGGCCACGCGGTACGGGGAAGATATCAAGGCGCCGCATGCCGCCATCCAGGGACCGAAAGTAATGCTGATCAACGAATATGCAGGCAGCGGCGGGGACTATCTGCCCTGGTCGTTCCGCAAGCTGGGACTGGGCAAGCTGGTCGGTACCAGGACCTGGGGCGGATTGGTGGGCATCCTGAATTTCCCCAATCTGATGGACGGCGGGTTTGTGACCGCTCCCAATGTGGCCTTCTGGAACGAGGACGGATGGAGGATCGAGAATGAAGGCATTGCCCCGGATATTGAAGTGGAGCAGCTTCCGGCCGAAGTGGCCGCGGGCAAGGACCCTCAGCTCGATAAAGCGATCGAAGTGGTGATGGATGAGCTGAAAGCGAATCCTCCCGTCAAGCCTACGAGACCGCCATATCCTGTACGGGTAAGGAAATAGTTCAAAACCTTTTCCGCCCTAACTTTATTTTTACTATATTTTTGTTGCCGGGAAAGAAGGGAAGGCAACAGGATTATATTTTGTCATAAACCGATTTATCAAACCACCGATTATGAAAGCAAAAAATCCGGTCGTTCATTTTGAAATGCCGGCTCACGATACCAAACGCATGGCTGCGTTCTATACCAAAGTCTTTGGCTGGGATCCGAAGTTTCTCGGACCCGAGATGGGAAATTACGTCACCGTCGCCACCACTGAAACCGACGATAAGGGCCGGCCGAAAATGCCCGGGGCCATCAACGGGGGATTCTATCCCAGGACTGACCAGGTTCCCGATCCGCATCCGTCCCTTGTGATCTCGGTTGAAAACATCAAGGACACGATGAAGGAGATCACCCGGTCGGGCGGCAAGTTGATCGGCGAGCCGGTCGATATCCCCGGGATAGGCACCTTTATCGCATTCACCGACACCGAAGGCAACCGGATCAGCATCCTGCAGCCTTCGATGCAAATGGGTTGAGATCCCAGCGATCAGTTATCAGAAGTTACGGAATTGCCGGAAGCAAAGGTATTGCGTTGAGCATACCCTTGACTGCCTGTCGGTTTAACATTGTATTGGGACATTAACAAAAACACATTATGAAGAAAATAGTCATTATAGCAGCCATGCTGGTGTATTCAGCAACTGCCTTCAGCCTCAGCGACACCACGGTGATGTCGTTTCAAACAGAGTACGGGACTTTAGATACCTCCAGTGATGCCTATGCCGCCTGCATTCAGCAAACCTCCGACGGGGGGTATATCGCAGCCGGGTACAGCTCTAATTTCGGCGCCGGCAACGATGATGCTTATTTACTGAAAACCGATGCGACCGGATCGATCCAATGGACCCGAACGTTCGGTACATTCCTGGCGGATGATGCCTTTGCCGTTGTAGAGACCACCGATAACGGTTATGCAGTTGCCGGAACCACCTCCGGGTACGGAGGGGAACATATCTTCCTGCTGCGCACCGACCCTTCCGGCAACCTGCTCTGGACGAAAGTTTACGGAACGCTGGATACGACCAGTGATGCCGCTGCTTACTCCCTTCAGCAGACGGCCGACGGGGGATTCATCCTGGCGGGATATATCAGCAATTTCGGATCGGGAGGAGATGACTTCTACCTGCTGAAAACGGACGGGGAAGGACTCCTGTCCTGGACCCGCACTTATGGATGGCTGGGAAATGACGATGCATACTCGGTAATACAAACCGCAGACGGGGGATATGTCCTGGCCGGGACTACCGCCAGCTTCGGAGATACGCTCGGTGATTTCTGGGTGGTGAAGACCAACTCGTACGGGGATACGCTGTGGACCCGGATATACGGAAGCAATCTGGCCGATGCCGCCGATATGGCCAACTCGATCAGCCAGACCCGGGATATGGGTTATCTAATTGCCGGGGTTACCAGCAGCGCTTCGATGGGGGAATTCGGAAGACTGATCAAAACGGATCAGAACGGGAACCTTCAATGGGCACATTTGTACGGCACCGGCAATTCGTCGAGCGATGCTTCCTTCTCCTCCGCCCTGCAAACCAGCGACGGGGGATACGTGGCCACCGGGTATATCAGCAATTTCGGAGCAGGCGGCGATGATTACTATATTGTAAAAACGGACTCTTCAGGCGGGCTGATGTGGGCGAACACCTTCGGCAGCTCCGCCGATGACGATGCGAATTACATCCGGCAGACCTCCGACAACGGATATGTCCTGGCCGGGTCGACGTTCGGCTTCACAAACGGCGGGGAACATGTTTATCTCGTCAAGACCAACCTCGCCGGAATGACGGATTGCAATTCCCTTCCGGCTAATACGGTGATGAATACTTCGATCACGACCTTTACCAAACGATTCCCTTCGTTCGTGTCGTTCGGCGGACTGGAGCACATGATCCCGTTTATGACCAGTGCCGGCGGGGATGAGATCCAGATCTGCCTGCCATCGGGCCTGGGGAATATCAATCCCGCCAGCACCGGCCTGACGGTTTATCCGAACCCGGCTACTACCGAAGTGACCTTCGCCCTGGACCGTGCATCCGGCACAGCGATTGTCAGCCTGTACGACCTGAACGGAAAGCAGGTGCAGCAGGTCAGCTTTTCGGGGCAGCAGGTGGTCCTCGGCCGGAATGGCCTTCCAGAAGGGATCTACTTTTATATGGTACGGAACGGTAGTGAAATACTGGGAAAAGGGAAACTTAATTTTGAATAAAAAGAATGATCCACCAAACCACATAGGCACCTGGATCGCATAGGACTGTTGTGCTTTATGAGTCTTTGTGGTTTTTAAAACTCATTTTATGGTATCCATTAAAGATTTTTCAATCACGGCATACGGATATTTCCTGGAAGTGCTGCGGATCGTGTCGGCTATCTCCATTGTCATCACAATTTTGCGGCTGATCCTTGCGTTTGTGGGATAAGGAATGCTTCACGGAGTGACGCCGGTGATGCCTTTGGGTGCACTGGACTATACTGACCGCCCTGGTACGATATCACCACCTGGCAGGCTGTTTGAACTAATGATGAACCCATGATCTCCCTGCTGCTCCGCAACCTGGTTTACCTGATCCTCCTGCCCGGCATAGTGGCAGGCCTGGTTCCTTATCTGATCGCCGGGAAACGGTTCTCCGCGGTCCTGCATTCCGGGATGAGCTTCCAGCAAACCATCGGGATCTTTCTTTTTGCTGTGGGCCTGACCGTGCTGCTCGACTGCATCCTGCGTTTTGCCCTGACCGGCCGCGGCACGCTCTCCCCGTCGGATCCGACCAAAAAGCTGGTGCAAACGGGCCTTTACAGGTTCTCACGCAATCCCATGTACCTGGGCGTGCTGGCGATCCTTGCCGGCGAGGCGGTCTTCACGGGATCATCCGGCCTGTGGATCTACCTGCTGGGGGTTTTTGCCGCGTTTTACCTCTTTATCATTTTCGCAGAGGAACCGGGGCTGCGAAAGGACTTCGGCGAGGAATATAATGCGTACTGCAAGCGTGTGAACCGCTGGTTCTAGGCATCTTTATACAAATACGGGCACAGCTCATTTCGCCATTTCGCTATTTCACTTTTTCACTTTTTCGCCTTTTATCATGGTATACTCCTTCCTTCCGGCAGGGTTATCCCGCTGTCCGATAATGCTTCTCCCGGCCGCCCTGTTACATTTTCTGTAAACCCCGGGGTTAATGCCTGAGTATAGGCATCGTATAATCAAATGTAATGTGCAACCAGTACCCGGTGCCAGTTGCCTGTTGCCTATTTCAACCCCCTATCCTTCAGCAACGGCTCGATCGTCGGTTGATGACCGCGGAAGTCGATGTACTCCTGCATGACATCCTTCGTGTTGCCGCACGACAGAACGTACTTGCGGAACTTCGCGGCAACGGTCCTGTTGAAGATGTCTCCCGTTTCCTTGAAGGCTTCGTACGCATCGGCATCCAGCACGTTGGCCCAGATGTACCCGTAATAACCGGCGGTGTAATCCCCGGTCATCGAGTGCTGGAAATAGGTGGAATGATATCTCGGCGGGATCTGCGGGATCAGGCCGATCTTGTTCATGGCATCGGTCTCGAACTTGTTCACGTCGATCGTCACCGTGTCGGTGAGTACGTGGTAATCCATATCGAGGTAGGAAGCGGCGACATATTCCACGGTCCGGAACCCTTCGCCGTAGATCTTGCTTTTCACGATCTTATCCACGATCGCCTGAGGGATCACTTCGCCGGTCTGATAGTGTTTCGCATATTGCTTCAGCACCTCCGGCTCGAAGGTCCAGTGTTCCATGATCTGCGAAGGCAGCTCCACGAAGTCGGTCGGAACCTGCTCCAGCCCCATATACTTCACATCGGAAAAGAGCCCGTTCAGGGCATGGCCGAATTCATGGAAGAAGGTTTCCGCCTCCTCGGGGGAAAGCAGGGAGGGCTTATCGCCCGCCGGCACGGAGAAGTTGCAGACGACGGTCATGATGGGAGCCACCCGCTTGCCGTCCTCATATTTCTGGGAGCGGAACTCACCGGTCCAGGCGCCCTGCCTCTTGCCGGCACGCGGGAAGAAGTCCAGGTACAGCACCCCCAGCAGGGAGCCGTCGGCATCATGGCATTCGTACAGCGTGACATCTTTGTCATACACCGGGGCATTATCCACTTTGGTGAAGGTAATCCCGTACAGCTTGTTCGCCAGCCAGAAAGCGCCGTCGCGGACATTATCCAGCTTGAAGTAAGGCTTCAG
>DATJQF010000045.1:0-11626 GCA_035505995.1 Bacteroidales bacterium | reverse complement strand
AACCTGGTTCCGCCGGTCCCGGGAGTGCCGGTCACCCATCCGCTCACCTTTTTCCATAACGGATCAGCCGGCTATTCGGATGTCGGTTTTGCAGTCACGATGATGGGGATCCCGGTGCCTCTGCGCTATGACAACCCGGAGCTGATTTATTCCTTCCCGCTTACGACCGGGAGTACCTGGTCGTCTCAATCCTCCGTAAGTATAGCCCTCCCGGGCCTGGGCGCCTATTACACCAGCCGCCAGCGGTCGGGGGTAGCGGACGGATGGGGTACGCTGGTGACGCCGTACGGGACTTTCCAGGTGATAAGGGTGAAATCGGTGCTGGAAGAGTTTGACAGTATCTATATCGATTCGCTCGGCACCGGCATCCCGGTGCACCGGTCGATCACCCAGTACCAGTGGCTGGGGAAAGGCCAGGGGGTTCCCTTGCTGGAGATCGACCAGGAAGGTCCGGGGGCGACAGCCTATTACCGCGATCATTATCACCCCCTCAATGGCGGCATGACCGTGAGTATCGGTCCCGATACCTCGGTATGCCCGGGTTCTCAGCTCACGCTGACTGCCCAGGTTGCAGGAGGGTTCGGTCCCTATCATTTCATATGGAGCAATTTTGACACAACGAAAAGCATCACTCTAACGGTAGACAGCTCTGAGACGATCGGCGTCCTGGCGATCGATGCGGTCAACGATATTGCCATCGGCCAGGTCCGTATCACCGCAAACTGTCCCGGCATTGAAGAAAAATCGTGGCATTCTGTCGAGTTCTTCCCGAATCCGTCCCGGGGAATAATTTACGCTCTCATCCCCGGCAGCGGGACGCTTCAGCGGTTCGAGATCTCCTCCCTCGATGGGCGCAAGGTTCTGAGCGGGTATCCCGAACCTGTTTCTTCTCAACTTTTTATGATCCATGCGGGTGGAATATCGCCGGGTGAGTATCTGGTCAGGATATGGGCCGGGAACAAATTATATGGTGGAAAAATCGTGTTGACCACCGGCAATCATCCATAACTCATGATTCTTCTTTTGTAATTCCAACCTCGTCCAGATGTCCTTTACCGTCTATCGCTCTTCCGCCGGCTCCGGCAAGACCTTCACCCTGGTAAAGGAATACCTTCAGATGATCCTTCCCGAACCGGAGAAATTCCGGCATATTCTGGCCATCACCTTCACCAACAAGGTAGCCTACGAAATGAAAGAGCGGATCCTGTCGAACCTGCGGGAGCTTTCCAGGCCGTCCGGAGAAAGGGAGGAAAAAGTCAATCAATCGCTCCTGCCGCTCCTGCTCAGGGGGACCGGACTGGATGAAACTGAGATCCGGAAGAAAGCAGCCGAAGCGCTGGAGCGGATCCTGCATAATTACTCCGATTTTGCCGTCGGCACCATCGACAGCTTCTCGCACCGGATCATCCGGACCTTCGCCCACGACTTTGGTCTGCCCATGAACTTCAGCGTGGAGATGGATGCGGATGAGCTGATGCAGACGGCCGTGGACCTCCTGCTGGACCGCGTGGGCGATGATCCGGATCTTACCGGGCTGCTGGTCCATTTCCTGGAATCGATGATGGAGGACGAAAAAGGATGGCGGATCGAAAAGATCCTGCTGGACTTTTCAAAGTCGCTGTATGATGAGGAAGGCAAGCTCCATCTCGACCGGCTCCGGGGGGTGACCCTGAAAGATTTCGACCGCCTGGCCGGCCAGGTCTTCGCCCGGAAGCGCACCTTTGAATCCGTCCTGCAGAAGCTGGCGGAGAAGGCCTGCACGCTTGTTGAGAAGAACAATATCCCGGAAGACGCTTTTGCGCAGGGAGGCAGAGGGATCCTGCCCTGGTTCCGGCGGATCCGGGATGGCAGGTTCGACAAGCTGGCACCTTCTGATACGGTCCGGAAGATCGTGGACCTGGGTCCCTGGCACAGCCGGAAGGCCACGCCGGCCGATATAGAGCGCATCGGATCGGTGAAAGAAGAGCTGTTAGAGCTTTTTGACAAGATTGAGAAGGAAAGAAGCGACCATTATGCCTTCTATGTGCTTTGCTCCCTCCTTGCCAAATCGATCTACCCGCTGGCCGTCCTGAATGAGATCGATCGCCTGCTTACGGAATTCAAGAAACAGAATAACATCATCCACATCTCCGAGTTCAACCGCCGGATCGCCGCCATCGTGCTGAATGAGCCGGTCCCCTTCATCTACGAGCGGACCGGGGAATGGTACCGGCATCTGCTGATCGATGAATTCCAGGACACTTCGGTGCTGCAATGGAACAACCTCCTCCCGCTGGTGGATAATTCCCTGGCGTCGGGACAGTTTAATCTCGTCGTAGGCGACGGGAAACAGGCGATCTACCGCTGGAGGAACGGCGATGTCAGCCAGTTCGCCAACCTTCCGGCCCTTGCAGGAAGCGATTCCAGCGCCCTGATCCGCGAACGGGAGCAGGCGCTTCGCAACCATTACCGGGAAGAATCGCTCCGGCAGAATTTCCGGTCGAAAGCGGAGATCATCGATTTCAATAACCGGTTCTTTACCTTTACCGGCACGAAATTGTCAGACGAGAACCGGAAGATCTACGAAGGCGTGGTTCAGGAATTCAGGCCGGATCTCACCGGGGGATATGTACGGATCAGTTTTACCGGGAAAGGAGAGGAGGATGGCATGGGATACCGGGATCTGGTCCTGGGACAGATCCTGCGCATCATCGGGGAGCTGAAAGAGCAGGGGTATCACCGGAAAGACATCACGGTGCTGTGCCGGTCCAATAATGATGCCACCGAGGTGGCGCAGTTCCTGATGATGAATGGCATTCCCGTGATCTCCGCCGAATCCCTGCTGATCGCTTTCTCCCCCGAGGTCGGGTTTATCACCGGGTTCCTCCGTCTGTTCCATGAGCCGGAAAACCCCATGCCCAAGGCTTCCCTGATCGCCTATCTTTATCGCACCGGCAGGATCCCCACCGCCGGTTTTCACGACTACGTCCGCTGGATTGCCGGCGACCGCTCCTCGCCGGATGCCTTCCTGGCCTTTTTGGCGAAGAACGGCTTTGATCAGCCGTTCGAGAGAGTAATGCTGCTCCCGGTATATGATCTCTGCGAGGAGCTGATCCGCATCTTTTCCCTGAAGCGCACGACCGATCCTTACCTCCGGTTCTTCCTGGATGCCGTCCTGGCCTATTCGCGGAAAGTTTCCTCTTCTTCCGCCGGATTCCTGGAATGGTGGGACCTGAACAAAGGAAAGAAGTCGGTGATCGTACCGCGCGGCCTGGATGCCGTCCAGGTAATGACCATCCACAAGGCAAAAGGATTGCAGTTCCCGGTGGTCATCCTCCCGTTTGCCGACCAGCGTGCGAGAAACGGGAAATCCTACCTCTGGATCGATCTGCCTGGGAATCTCTTCCCGGGCCTTTCGACGGCCATGATCCGGCCGGAAAAGAAAATAGCCGAAACGGAATTCGCGGCCGTGATGGAGGAGGAAGAAAATAAATCGGTGCTGGACCTGGTCAACCTGCTGTATGTCGCGATGACCCGTCCGGAGGATCGTCTGTATATTCTTTCCGCATCCCCGCCTCAGAGATCTGAAAGCATCTCTGTTCCCGGGCTTTTTAAAAGCTATTTCGAAAGCACCGGTGAGTGGTCGGAGGAGCGAAGCGTCTATGAAGCGGGAACGATGGTCCCTGCCGGAAAGGCAAAGGAACCTCCGGAGACAGGCGGCGAGAGCCTTGACTTTTTCATTTCCCGTCCCTGGCAGGAAAGAATGATCCTGCGCTGGAAGGCCCCGGAGATATGGGACCCGGAAGACCCGGGGAAAAACCGCCGGTGGGGGAACCTGGTGCATTCGGTGCTGGCGAAGGTCAGGTATGCAAAGGATATCCCGGCCGTTATGAACGGGATCACGGAAGCGGGCTGGATTGAAAAGGGCCGGAAAGCGGAGCTCGCGGAGCTGATCACCGGCATCGTGTCCCATCCCGACGTCCGCCCTTTCTTCTCGGAAGGCCTCGATGTGCGCAATGAAGCGGAGATCCTGCTGAAGGATGGTTCCGTATACCGTCCCGACCGGGTAATCATCGGGCAGGACCGCGTGACGGTCATCGATTACAAGACCGGGAAGAAGGACGAAAAATACAGGCGCCAGTTGGAGGACTACGAAAAATATCTGAAGGAGATCGGCTACCGGGACGTTAAAAAATATCTGCTGTACCTGGAACCCGCAGTGGAGCTGGAGGAGGTGAAAGATTAAGTACGATTGATAAACGACGAACGACGAATGACGACGGAGAAAGATCTTATCGGACTGTATGAGAAATGGTCGGGGGAGAAGGCGGCTGCCTGCGTGATGCTGGCGGGGACCGGTTCCTGGAGGAAGTATTACCGGATCACCGGGAAGAAGAAAAGGGCCATCGGGGTGATAAATGACGACCTCAGGGAAAACCATGCCTTCCTCACCTTCACCCGCCATTTCCTGGAGCTGAAACTGCCTGTTCCCCGGCTGTATGCGACCGGCGAAGCCGGAAAATGCTATCTTCTCTCGGACTTGGGCGATGTAACGCTGTTCGGCCGGCTGACCGACCTCCGCAAGTCTCCCGGGATATTCCCGGCTGAAGCCGTCGGCGTCTATAAGAAAGTCATCTCCTGGCTACCCGCCTTTCAGGTGAAGGGAGGGATCGGGCTGGATTATGGCGCCTGCTATCCGAGAGCCTCTTTCGACCGCCAATCCATGCTTTGGGATCTCAGCTATTTTAAATATTATTTTCTCAAGCTGGCGAAGATCCCGTTCGATGAGCAGCGCCTGGAGAATGATTTTCAGAAGCTGGCGGATCTGTTGTCGGGACAGCCCGGCCAGGGTTTCCTGTACCGGGATTTCCAGTCCAGGAACATCATGCTGGTGGAGGACGAGCCGTTCTTTATCGATTACCAGGGCGGAAGAAGGGGGGCGTTCCAGTACGACATCGCTTCGCTGCTGTATGATGCGAAAGCGGATATCCCGGAAGGGATCCGGGAGGTGCTGCTGGCATTCTACCTGGACGAGCTGGCCCGGACGACCCCAGTGGATAAAGCGCAATTTATGGACAGCTACTACGGCTTCGTCCTGATCCGGATCTTCCAGGCGCTGGGAGCTTACGGTTTCAGGGGCTACTACGAGAACAAGCCGCATTTCCTCCAAAGCATCCCTTATGCGGTTGAGAACCTGGAATATTTACTGCAAAAAGGGAGAGTTCCTTCAGAGTTGCCGGCCCTGACATCCGTCCTGGAATACATGACCGGGTCTGCCGCCCTCCGGAGGATCACCCGGCCCGAAGGAAAGCTCACGGTGAGCCTGTACAGCTTCTCCTACCGTGATCGCATTCCGTCGGATGAAGCGGGGAACGGGGGAGGATTCGTGTTCGACTGCCGGGCGCTGCCGAATCCGGGCAGATTGGAAGAATTCCAGGAGAAGACGGGCAAAGACCGGGAAGTGATCGAATTCCTGAGAAAAGAACCTGCCGTTGACGAGTTCCTGGCAGCGGTTTTTTCACTTACGGAGCAAAGTGTATCCACATACCTGGACCGGGGTTTTGGCAGCCTGATGGTCAGTTTCGGATGCACGGGAGGAAGGCACCGTTCGGTTTACTGCGCGGAGGAACTGGCCCGGCACCTGAAGGAAAAGTTCGGGGTGACGCTCCGGATCATTCATACGGAGCTGGATAAAATAAAGAAACAGAGCTAGCGGAACGATGAAAGCGATGATCCTTGCCGCCGGACTGGGAACGCGGCTTCGCCCGCTGACGGAGACCCTTCCCAAGGCATTGGTGACCGTGGAGGGAAAGACCCTGCTGGAGCACTCCCTCCGGCACCTGGAGGAGTATGGCATCCGGGAGGTGATCATCAACATCCATCACCTGGGAGGACAGATCAGGAGCTTCCTGGATGAGCATCACGATTTCGGCCTGAAGATCACCCTTTCGGATGAATCTGACGCGTTACTCGATACCGGGGGAGGGCTGAAAAAGGCCTCCTGGTTCTTTGCAGGCGACGAGCCCTTCCTGGTCAGGAATGTGGATGTGATCTCCGGCCTGGACCTGCATCTGCTGGCAGAGTCACACCGGAAGAACCGGGCGCTGGCTACCCTGGCGGTCCGCAGGAGGGAAACCTCGCGGTACCTGTTGTTCAGGAAGCCGGATCACAGGCTCTGCGGATGGGAGAACCGGCAAACCGGGGAAAAGATCTTTTGTTCGGAAACTGCGGACAACCTGGTTCCCCTGGCCTTCAGCGGGATCCAGGTGATCAGTCCGGAGATCTTCCCCCTGGTGACGGAGGAAGGAAAATTCGCACTGACGGGGATGTACCTGAGGCTGGCCCGGGATCACCGGATCCTGGGATATGAAGAAAATGAATCCCGCTGGGAAGATGCGGGGAAACCACGGTCATGAAATTCCTGGAGAGAACGGCACGGCATCTGGTTGAAACCTATGGGGCGGATCTTCCTGCCGTCTGCATCGTGCTGCCCAGCCGCAGGGGAGGGCTTTTCCTGAAAAAGTACCTGGGGAAGCTGGCCGGGAAAGCGACCTGGGCGCCGGAGATCTTCGCCGTGGAGGATTTTATCCTCCGGCTGTCCGGGATGACGCTGTGCGACAATACGCGCCTCCTGTTCGAGCTTTTTGAAGTGTACCGGTCTGTGGAAAAAGAAAAAGCCGGGCCCTTCTCGGAGTTCATCGGCTGGGGACAGCAGCTGATCCAGGATTTCAACGATGTGGACAGCTACCTGGTGGACCCGGCTCACCTGTTCCGGTATCTTTCCGAGTCGAAATCCATGGCGGTCTGGAATCCTGAAGGAAATCCGCTGACCGATTTTGAGAAGAACTACCTGGACTTCTTTGCATCGCTGCAGCAATACCACGCACAGCTGGGGAAACGGCTGCGGGCGGCCGGGATGGGATATCCCGGACTGATCTACCGGACAGCTGCCGGATATATAGAGGAGCAGGCCGGCTCCCTGCCCTGGAAAAAGATCGTGTTTGCAGGCCTGAATGCGATGACCGCCGCAGAAGAGAGGATCGCCGACGTGTTGATCTCCGCCGGCAAGGCGGAATGGCTCTGGGACGCGGACGAATATTACCTGGAAAATCCTCAGCAGGAGGCAGGGGATTTCCTGCGAAGGTGGAAAAGAAAATGGCCGGGAAAGGATTTCCGTTGGACCGACCGGTCGTTTGCCGACCTTCCCAAAACGATATCCGTAACCGGTGTCCCTTATCATGTGGGCCAGGCAAAATATTGCGGAAGCCTGATCGGGAAATGCCTGGAGAATAAGATCGCCCCGGAGGAGATCGCGGTGATCCTGCTCGATGAGCAACTGCTGATGCCCCTGCTCAATTCCCTTCCTGCCGGCATCTCCTCCCTCAACATCACGATGGGGTATCCCCTGAAGCTGACCCCGCTCTTCGGTTTCCTGGATGCGATATTCCGGATGCATGAAAATACCGAGCGTTTTTCTGCGGCGCGGACCGGCGGAAGATCCCGCTTCTATTTCCGGGATGTATTCACGCTGTTATCCCACCCCTGGATCCGCTGGATCACCATGGACCGGTCGCAAGGCAACCAGTTTGTCCTGGATGAACTGGTGAGTTCCCTGAAAAGTTCCGGCAGGATCTTTATCAGCGGGGATGAGATCAGCATCGGGGTCGGCGGGCTCTTTTCCGGGGGGACCGGATTTCTCCAGGAAGTGTTCCATCCCTGGAACGGGATCCCGGATGCGCTGGAATGCCTGCAGAAAGTCCTGGGATTCCTGCGGGATGCCCTGACCACCCGGAACCCGGGGTCAGGCGAAGAGGAGAGGAACCGGGACCGGATGTTCCTGGAATATGTGTACGCTTTTTCGCTGGTCCTGAACCGGCTTTCAACCCTGGCGGCACAGTATGGCTCCATCGGGGATATCCGGACCTTTCATGCCCTCTTCGCCCGCATGGCGGAATCGGAGTCCCTTCCGTTTTACGGGGAGCCGTTGAAAGGGATGCAGGTAATGGGCATGCTGGAAAGCCGGACGCTCGATTTCCATACCGTGATCCTGCTGTCTGCGAACGAAGATCTCCTTCCGACCGGTAAAACAGCCTCCTCTTTCATTCCCTATGATATCAGGAGGACTTTCCGCCTGCCCACCTATCATCAGCGGAACTCGGTGTATGGCTATCATTTTTACCGGATGATCCAGCGGGCGGAGCAGGTTTACATCCTTTATAATACGGAACCGGATGAGCTCGGAGGCGGGGAGATGAGCCGTTTCGTCCGGCAGGTCTCGATGGAACTGCCCGGGTATAATCCTGCCGTCCGGTACCGGGAATCCCTCTTAAGCTCGGCTCCGGTCCCGCATCCGGAGCCGGTGGAGATCACCGTGCCCAAAACGGGCGAGGTGCTGAACCTCCTGATGGAAAAGGCCAGGCAGGGGATCGGACCTACCCCCCTCAACCGTTACCGGCAGTGCCCGCTGGCTTTCTATTTCCAGGATCTCCTGGGAATACAGGAGCCGGAAGACCTGGAGGAGGCGATGGACCCGCGGACGATGGGCCAGGTGGTGCACGGGGCATTGCACCGGCTCTATGAGCCGGCCCTGAGCGGAAGCCTCGATCCGAAAACCCTGCGCTCCTGGCTCCCCCTTGCAGATGCGGCCGTGGATGAGGCATTCGGAGATATCGTGAAAGGAAGGGACC
The DNA here is from genome assembly GCA_035505995.1 of Bacteroidales bacterium. Taxonomy (GTDB): domain Bacteria; phylum Bacteroidota; class Bacteroidia; order Bacteroidales; family FEN-979; genus DATJQF01. Next base: position 2,960 of record DATJQF010000045.1, on the reverse strand, counting down.
TGACCTACGGGAAAAACCTGCTGCTGGTAAAAGTCGCCAGGATCATGGTGCGGAAGTTCCTGGAATCCGAGATAAGCCGGGCGGAATCGCTGGCCGGAGAGAGGGTGAAGTGGACCGTTAAATTCCTGGAGCGCCCGCTGTCGTCGCACCGGACCGTGAATCACGGAGAGCAAGCCCTCGAAGTGCACCTGAGAGGCTTTCCCGACCGCATCGACAAAGAAGGCCGCCGCTGGGTCATTATCGATTACAAGACCGGCAAGGCCGACCGGAATGAGCTAAAGATCGCGGACTGGGACGACCTTGTTTCGGATCCTTCCCTGGATAAGAGTTTCCAGCTGCTGACCTACGCCTGGCTCCTGAAAGAGCAACTGAACCTGGAGGAGGAGGAAACCATCCTTCCGGCCATTATTTCCCTGCGGAGGATCAGCGAAGGCAGGATTACGGTGGAGGTGCCGGGAGGTTCCTCCGCCGGGGAGATCCGCCCGGAAGACCTCGGGGAGTTCGAAAAAATGCTGATGAAAATCCTGGAAGAGCTGTTCGATCTTTCGACGCCTTTCAGCCAGACCGCCGACCCGGAACGATGCCGGAACTGCAGCCTGGCTATTCTTTGCGGGCGTTGACCTCTTCCTCCGAGAAAACGGCTGCCTCGTAGATATAAATATCGGCAGTCTTCCATCCGTCCCAACCGATCCCTGCCTTGTCGCGTGCGCAATGTCCGAGGAATTCCTCTTTGGTCCACCCGGTCTCCGTGGCCACCTGCGGGAGGAAGGTCCCCCCGAAGTAACCCTTCTTGATGTAAATACCGTGCTTTCCCAGCTCGATCTCATCGGGGGAGGAGATCTTTTTCATCGGCGAAAGGACGGAGATCTCGATCCGGAGCTTGGGGATCTCCGCTGCCGTCACCGGTGAAAACCGGGTGTCTTCGGTGGAAGAGGCAACGGCCATCTCCTGGATCAACTTGTACAAAGGCTCGTCAGAGGTGAACCGCCCGATGCATCCCCTGAGCTCTCCGTTCTCTTTCAGCGTGACAAAAGCCCCGGCCTGCATCTTCAGGTTATCCGTGAAATTCGTCGCATCGATCGCGGGGACTTTCTGGTCCCGGATGTATTTTTCAATGGTCTCCCGGGCAATTTTTAATAATTCCTTTTTTTCATCCATGGTAAAATTGAATTCGCTGGAGGAAGTTGTTTTATCGTTTTCTGTGACCGCGATCGACCAGTATCCTACCACCTGCGATTTGTCGCCGGCCGGAGAATCCCCTGAATTAAGGTAATACACGGGGACCATCGACTTCGTGGGATCGTTGCCGACGAGGTACATCAGCGTCAGGATGGAGGTCCAGCCGCACATGCTGGTGGCCAGGTTCGGGATATTGTCGTTGGCATTCGACTTGAGGACCGCCATCAGGTTATCAGCCGATTTCGTGAGCACGGCGTCGCAGGTCTTCTTGTCCACTTTTTTCGCGTCTTCATAGGAAGGATAATGGGAAAAATCGGTGCTGAAGACGAAAAGGTTCTTCCCGTTGAAATAAGGCTTCAGGGCGGCCGCGATCTTTTTGCAGGTCTGGTCCGATTGCGTGCCCAGCACGACCGGCACCAGCCGGAACGGCTTTTTCAGGTAATACTGCAGGAAGGGCACCTCGACTTCCACGCAGTGTTCGTTGAGATCGGCATCCGGCCGGTAGCTGAAGACGGGGTTGTCCCTGATCAGCTGATCGGCCAGCTCGATGTTGACCGGCACTTTTCCCAGCGGGGTGACATAATCCCCCTGGTTATAGACCGAAGCTCCCATGAAGTATACATGATGGCTTGATCCGATCACGAAGACATTATCAAATTGCTTGTTCGGATCCACCTGGTTGATGCTGCTGGCCGCCACCACTCCCGAGAACTGGTACCCGGCGTGCGGGCAGATGACCGCAACCACGTTTTTGACCGAGGCGGGCTTTGCTTTCGCGAAGAGGTCCTTCAGCGTGGCTTTCAGTTCGGCAGAATCGGCAGGATAGAATCCTCCTGCCGCGGCAGGCTTGCGGTCCACACGGGGAGTCGACGGGGGCTTCTCCTGGGACCTGCACCCCGGGGAGCCCAGCAGGAGCAGCAGCAACAGCCCCCATCCGGTGATCATCCTGTGCATAATTTCGTACCTTTGGTTATCTATACAAAGTTAATACATGGTTTCCAATAGCCGGCGGGGGGTCTGGCTTTATTTATTCATCCTGGGATTTTCCTCGCTTTTCACCCAGATATACCTGCTCCGGGAATTTCTCGTCGTTTATAACGGGAATGAGCTTGTCATCGGTATCGTCCTGGCGAACTGGATGCTGCTGACCGGGCTGGGAGCCTTTCTCGGACGATGGTATCCGGCGATCAAAGGCCGGGCGGGATTCCTGGTGTTCCTGCAGTTTATTTTTGCCGTGCTGCCCCTCCTGATGATCCTGAAGCTGGATTTCTGGCGGGCCTGGGTCCTTCCCTACGGGAGCATGGCGGGATTAGTTCAGATCGTGTGGTCTTCGCTGCTGGTGCAGGCCCCCTTCTGCCTGATCAACGGGTTCCTTTTTTCCGCGCTTTTTTCCCTCCTGTCGGAAACGGTGAAGGATGATCCGGGCGGCCGTTCCTATGCGGTGGAATCCCTGGGCAGCATGGCGGCCGGGATGATCGTGAACTTTGTCCTGTTATGGTTTATGGAGCCGTACCAGAGCCTTCGGATCCTTTTATGGCTGAACCTGGCCGGTACCATTTTATTCAGCCTCGGGTTCCTCAGGAAGGCAGCCCTGGTAGTTGTCATTCCGCTGGCTGTTGTCCTGGCCATCCTGCCCCTGCTGGCCGATCTGGGGGATATGACCGGGAACCTGATGTTCAGGGACCAGGAACGGGTTTACGACCGGACGACCCCCTATGGAAGAGTGACCGTTACCCGCGATGCCGGACAACTGAACTTTTATGAAAATGGTCTGCTGTTGT
>DATJQF010000044.1:0-8445 GCA_035505995.1 Bacteroidales bacterium | reverse complement strand
CCCTGTTCTCCTGGCATGAAAAGGATGTTATGCTTCCTGATCATTTGTATGGTCGTTTCCTGTAAAAAGGACAATGCCCCCGATTCCGTCACGTTTCACTCCGAAATCCTGGTCGATACGGTTTACAATTATTACCGCCATCCTTCCGATCCGCTTCCCGTCATTTCCGTGCGCTTTCATATCCAGCTCAGCCCTAATTATACCCAGGCGGTCACGGCAAGATGGATAAGCCCGGATTCCTTGCAGGGACTGGGCTCATTTATGCTGGAAGTGGGAGATTCCCTTTTATTGAAGGTTAAGATCCTGGATCAGGCGGGGAGTGAGCTGGAAATCCTTAGCCGGACCCTTTATCCTTCGATCCTTAACGATTCCATTATCCCCTCCTCTGATTACCGGACCGGTTTTATGGGAAAGTATACCTGCCTGGAGCTTTACACCTGGGTGTCGGACAGCAGCGGCTTCATTATCTGGCATACGGATACCTCCGGAGTCGACAAAACCCTTACCCTGGTTAAATCCATGCAGTATCCTAATGGTTTCGACATGCAGGGACCCTTCGGAAGTCTGCCGGATTTTCTCCTGGAAAATGACGGTTCTTTTCAACACCTTCAGCTGCCGGATCACGGTCATTTTTTTACAGGAGACAGTATGTACTGCTGGATTAAATCCGGAGTAATGAACAATTTTTCCTATTACGGGAAAAAAGCGACTCCCCGACGATCAAAATGAAACAGAACGAGTGAGATTCAGCGAGATCATCGGTCAGCAGGAAATCAAGAACAAACTGATCCAGACAGTCGCCGATCAGCGGGTCAGTCATGCCCAAATGTTCTTCGGCCCGGAAGGCGATGAGAAGCTGGCACTGGCGATCGCCTATGCTCAGTTCATCAACTGCACCGGACGGGGAAACCGCATGGATTCCTGCGGGACCTGCCCTTCCTGCATCCAGTTCCAGAAGCTGGCCCATCCCGACCTGCATTTCATCTACCCTGTTGCCACCACCAAAAAAGTGAGCACCAAGCCGCGAAGCGTGGATTTCCTCACGGAATGGCGGGAGTTCCTGCTGGGAAATGAATATCACGTCACCCTGCAGGAGTGGTACGAGCATATCGGGATCGAGAACAAGCAGGGGATCATCAGCGCCAGCGACTGCAATGAGATCATCCACACGCTGAGCTATAAAAGCTATGAATCGGAATACAAGGTGATGATCCTCTGGATGGCGGAAAAGCTTTTCTACTCGGCTGCCCCGAAGATCCTGAAGATCCTGGAGGAACCCCCCGAAAAAACGCTTTTCATCCTGATCGCGGAAGATCCGGAGCAGGTGATCCCCACGATCCGGTCGCGGACCCTGCTCGTTAAGATTCCGAAGATAGACCCGGAAGATATCCGGGAGCATCTTAAATTGAAATTCAGGCTGGGTGAAAAAGAAGCCGGCATCCTGGCCCGTCAGTCGGGAGGCAATATCAAGCTGGCCATCCACCGGATGCAGCAGGTGGAGGAAGAACAATTCAATTTCCGGACGTTCCGCGAGTGGATGCGGTTCTGCTTCGCCAATGATATCGCCGGGCTGATCGGGTTCTCGGCCGAGATCTCCCGGATCGGCAGGGAGAAACAGAAAAGCCTGCTGCTGTATGGTCTGAAAACCCTTCAAGCCTGCAACCTGCTCTCGCTCACGGGCGGGGAGCCGGTCACCCGGAGCGAAGAAGAAATGACCTTTATCCGGAAAATGTCGCCTTTCATTCATCCGTCCAACCTTCCTTCCTTTGCCGGCCTCTTCGAGACGGCTCTATATCATATTGAACGGAATGCCTATTCCCAGCTGCTTTTTATGGATGTATCCCTTCAGTGCATCCGGCTTTTCCACGAGGCCGGCAAACCGGTAAAAAGGACGGGCCGGTAAGATATTTTTTTGTACTTTTGTAAGGTACTCTGACCATGGAAGAACTTCCTAAGATACCTGAACCCAATCCGTTCCTCAGCAGGGGATGCTGCCAGGCACCCAAGATCTATCACAAGAACGAGAAGATCTTTCAGCACCGTTGCAGCAAATTCGATTCCTATGACTGGCTGGAGCCGGTTCCTCTGCCCGGCAGCCATAAGCTGCCGGAGATCGTGGAAATACGCTTTAAAAATTCCAGGAAGGACTTTTACCGGGTCCCGCCCGACCTGGACCTGCTGCCGGGGGAGATCGTGGCCGTGGAAGCTTCCCCGGGCCATGATATCGGCATCGTGTGCATGACCGGCGAGCTGGTTCGCTTCCAGTTGAAGAAAAGGAAGATCCATCCGGCATCGGAAGATCTTAAAAAAGTGTACCGGCGCGCCCGCCTGACCGATATTGAGAAGTGGATCGCCGCGGTGGAAACCGAGGATCAGACGATGCTGAAAGCGCGGGAGATCGCAGCCCGGCTGGGGCTGATGATGAAGATCAATGATGTGGAGTACCAGGGAGACAATACCAAGGCGATCTTTTATTACACGGCCGACGACCGGGTAGACTTCCGGGAACTGATCAAGGTACTCGCAGAAGAATTCAAGGTGCGGATCGAGATGCGGCAGATCGGCGCCCGGCAGGAAGCCAGCCGTCTGGGCGGCATCGGCTCCTGCGGCAGGGAACTCTGCTGCGCCACCTGGCTCAGTAACTTTCATTCGGTGACCACCGGGGCTGCCCGCGTCCAGCAACTCTCGCTGAATCCCCAGAAACTGGCCGGTCAGTGCGGAAAGCTGAAATGCTGCCTCAACTTTGAATATGAAACCTACCTGGATGCGCTGAAAGGGTTTCCCAACACGGATGTGGTACTGAAAACCCAGAAAGGAGAGGCCTTTCATCAGAAAACCGATATCTTCCGGCAACTGATCTGGTATTCCTATGTGAATGACCCGGGAAACCTCCTGGCTTTACCGGCGGATAAGGTCCACCAGATCATCGAAGATAACCGGAACGGCAAGGTGCCGGATAAGCTGGAAGATTTCGCCTATACTTTCGAACAGAAGACCGAATATGAAAATGTGGTCGGCCAGGATGACCTGACCCGTTTCGATAATCAATAAACCGCAGTTCCTTCCAAGATCCTCCGCATGGTTTCTTTCCGAACGACATTGCCGGCTTTTCTTTTATTGACCTGTTCCCTGATCACCGGCAGCTGCGATTCCCGGAGATTTTTCGAGGAAAATAAAAGCATCGCCGGTGGCGTTTGGAATACACGCGATAAACTGCTGTTCGAAGTGAATATCCGGGATACGGTGTCCCTTTTCAATATTTTCCTGAATGTAAGAAACTCAGGAGATTACCCATACAGCAACCTGTACTTCTTCATCCATACCCGGTTCCCGGCCGGGAAGGTCACCGGGGATACGATGGAATGCCAGCTGGCCGATTATGACGGGAAATGGCTGGGATCGGGGATCGGTAGCGTTAAATTCAACCGGTTCCTCTTTCAGCAGGGCGTCAGGTTCCGGCATCCCGGCACCTATGTATTCGAAGTGGAACAGGCCATGCGCGAAGATCCCCTGAAGGGTATCCGGGACGTGGGGATCCGGATCGAAAAGCAACAATCCTGATTTTATGGCGGGGAAAAAAACTGCCGTACCCAAACAAAAGCAGACAAAATATATCCGGGGACTCTGGATTACGTTCGCCTGCCTGGTTCTTTTCATCTTCCTCCTGTTCCTTTCCATCTCCCTGGGACTGTTCGGGAAGATGCCCAGCTTCGAGGAGCTCGAAAACCCGAAAAGCAGCCTGGCCACCGAGATCTACTCGACCGACAACAAGCTGCTGGGGAAATATTTCATTGAGAACCGCTCCAACATCCATTACCAGGATCTCTCGGTCAACGTGATCAATTCCCTGATCGCCACCGAGGATATCCGGTTCGAGAAACATTCAGGCGTGGATATCAAGGCCGTGTTCCGGATGTTTTTCGGCGTGTTCACCGGGATGTCGAAGGGAGGGGCCAGCACGATTACCCAGCAGCTGGCAAAGAACCTGTTCCCGAGGAAAAAGAACACTTCGGTCCTGGAACTGGCCATCACCAAGCTGAAGGAATGGGTGACCGCCATCAAGCTTGAGCGTCACTACTCCAAGGACGAGATCCTGGCGATGTACCTGAACACCGTCGATTTCGGAAATATGTCGTTCGGGATCAAATCGGCCGCGAAAACCTATTTCAACAAACTCCCTTCCGAGCTGAAAGTGGAAGAAGCCGCCCTGCTGATCGGGATCCTGCAGGCACCCACCTACTACAGCCCTATCCGTAATCCGGACCGGGCACTGGAAAGGAGGAATACCGTCCTGAACCAGCTGAGGAGATACCATTACCTGTCGGAAGCCGAATTCGATTCCGTCAAGGCCATCCCGATCGACATGTCGGGTTTCCGTCTCCAGGATCATACGGCCGGACTGGCCACCTATTTCAGGGAATACCTTCGCGGGGTGCTGTCCGATTGGTGCGCCAATCACCAGAAGCCGGACGGGACGCCTTATAATCTGTACAAGGACGGGCTGAGGATCTACACGACCCTCCATTCCAGGATGCAGGAATATGCCGAGCAGGCCGTGGCGGAGTACCTGGGAAAAGAACTTCAGCCACTGTTCTTCCGGCACTGGAAAGGATACAAGGATGCTCCCTTCCAGTTCGAGAAAAACCAGCAGGCGGAGATCCGGAACCTGATGATGCAGGCCATGAGGAGGTCGGACCGGTACAGTCACCTGAAGCAGCAGAATGCCTCTGAGGCGGAGATCCTTCGGGATTTCAGTACGCCGGTGAAGATGCGTGTATTTTCCTGGACGGGCGACCGCGACACGATCATGTCCCCGATGGACTCGATCCGTTATTACAAGTTCTTTTTGCAGGCAGGCCTGATGTCGATGGATCCGCATACCGGTTATGTAAAGGCGTATGTGGGCGGGATCGATTACCGGTTCTTCCAGTACGACCATGTCATGGCCAGCAAGCGCCAGGTGGGCTCCACCTTCAAGCCGTTCCTTTACACGCTCGCCATGCAGGAAGGGGAATCCCCCTGCACGACGTATCCCAATGTCCAGCCGGTCATCGAGCTGCCCAACGGCGATGTCTGGGCTCCGGAAAACACCAGCAAGGAACGCCTGGGCGAAGAAGTGACGCTGAAATGGGCCCTGGCCAATTCCAACAACTGGATCTCAGGCCAGCTGATGAAAAAATATTCGCCGCAGGATGTTATCCGCATCGCCCGCAAAATGGGGGTGACCAGCGATATTCCGCCGGTCTATTCGATTGCGCTGGGCTCCGCCGACCTGACCCTGTACGAGATGACCGGGGCCATGAGCACCTTTGCCAACAAAGGCGTTTATGTGGAACCGATCTTCATCACCCGGATCGAGGATCGCAACGGAAACCTCCTGGAGTCGTTCGTTCCCAAGCAGCAGGAGGCGATCAGCGAGGAGACCGCTTACCTGATGATCATGCTGATGAAAGGGGTCGTGGAGAGCGGGACCGGAGTGCGGCTTCATTACAAATACGGTTTCGATAACCCCATCGCCGGGAAAACGGGAACCACGCAAAACCAGTCCGACGGATGGTTCATGGGGATCACCCCCGACCTGGTCAGCGGGATCTGGGTGGGGTGCGAAGACCGGGCTGCCCATTTCCGTTCGATCGATCTCGGTCAGGGGGCGAACATGGCCCTGCCGATCTGGGCCCTGTATATGAGAAAAGTGTATGCCGACAGCCAGCTCGGATACCTGAAAAATGATTTCGACCCTCCCTCCAAGCCGCTGAATGTGGAGTTTGACTGCGACAAATACCAGGGTTCGGGGAAGAAAAAGAAGAAAAAGGAATACAACGAGGAATTTTAGCTAACCTCTTCGCGATAGATCACACCGCGTTCCTTTAATCCGTTCAGCAGGTAATTCACATACTCCGGCTTCCTCCCGAGGAATTCCGGAACGGTGATCCCCTTGTTCGTGTAAATCCCGTCGGCAATCATCCGGAGCATCACGGTGGCCGTATAGCCGGTCGTGCGTGCCATTGAATGGATCCCGCTCACCGGGTCATAGCGGTCGAGAAGGTCCCAGGTGTACCTCTTTTTCATCTTCCCTTTGGTTCCTTCCACGATCACCTTCATGATGGTGAGATCGGCTTCCCCCTCTTTCAGTTTCCATTTGGGGAAAAGCAAGCGGGACGTAAGGTCCAGCGGCCGGACCGGCTTTCCGTCTATCTCGACCGGCTCCCGGCTGAAGAAACCGGTCTCCCGCAGCATCTTCATTTTTTCAATATGGCCCGGATAGCGCAGGGTCTTCTCCTTCATGTTCGGGGCGTTGATCGTATGCACCAGCGAACGGAGACCATCGGTATTGAAAGCCTCGAGCGTTCCGATGCCCGGAAAGGTGATCAGCTCCGGGTCGGAAAGGGCTTCCCGGATCACCGGTTTCCCGTCCTCGATAAACCGGGCCGGACGCGTATACTCCTCGATCACATCCACCGGGGAAAATACGGCTTTGTACTCATAAGGCCATTCGCGGATCTCCGGGAGGCCGCCCACGTAATACACCACGTTTTCGGTCCGGTCCAGCATCGCGTGCGCGTACCCGATCAGGACGTTGCACATGCCCGGGGCCACCCCGATATCCATCACGGCCGTTACCGATTTCGACTTCGCCAGCTGGTCCAGCTCAAAAGGATCTTCAATGAAAAATGCGATATCCACCACGTTCTTCCCCGCTTCTATGATCGCCTTCAGGGTCTGAAATCCCATGTAACCGGGCACGGCATTCACGGCCATATCATAGTTCTTTACCAGGCGGGTGACGGCCGAAGGATCGGACAGGTCCTGCCGGATGATCTCAATGGGACTTTTCTCTTTTATCCTGATCAAAGAATCTTCACGGATATCCGCAACGGTTACCCGGAAACGCGGATCCTTTGCCAGGTCCATGGCCATGGGCCCACCCACCAGTCCGGACCCCAGTACGATAATTTTCATAAGACGGTATTCGTGTTAATGCAGGCGTTTGAACCTCTAAAATTAATAAATTTGGCACGGAAAGAACCTTCGTACTGCAGCATGCCGGTCAATTCCCTGTTATTTCTTTTTTTATTTCTTCCCGTCACCCTGTTCTTCGCATCCATTGTGTCGGACCGGCTGAAAAACCCATTTCTCCTGGCAGCCAGCTGGATCTTCTATGCCTGGGGCGGCGTTTCCTATACTTCCATCCTGATAGGATCCACCCTGGTGAACTATATGGCAGGTCTCGCCCTGGATCATGCCAGGGGGGCGCGGTCCCGAAAAGCCTGGCTGGTCGCGGGGATCCTGCTGAACCTGCTGCCCCTGGTCATCTTCAAATATACCGGGTTCCTTAGAGACAACATCAATATTTTAATCGCGCTCTTCAACGGGTCGCCGCTGGTAATCCGTAACCTGATCCTGCCTCTCGGGATATCCTTTTACTCTTTTAAAGCGATCACCTACCTGGTCAGCGTGTACCGGAAAGAATGTGCCGCTCAGCGGAATTTCACAGACCTGGCGCTTTATATCTCGTTCTTCCCGTCGGTCCTGGCAGGCCCCATCGACCGATACGTTCATTTCCTGCCGCAGCTTCACGGCCGGAAAGTTACTGTGGAAAAGTTCAGCTCGGGGATCCGCCGGTTCGTGATCGGACTGGGGAAAAAAGTGCTGATCGCTAATTCGCTTTCCCTGGTGACCGACCAGCTCTTCGGCTACCCGGTGAGCGGCCTCACCACGCCTCTTGCCTGGCTGGCCTTGTTTTGCTATTCCCTCCAGATTTACTACGATTTTTCAGGCTATACCGATATGGCGATCGGGCTGGGACGGATGTTCGGCTTCGAGCTGACGGAGAATTTCAATTTCCCGTATATCTCCAGGTCCATCAAGGAATTCTGGAAACGGTGGCACATCTCCCTATCCACCTGGCTCCGGGATTATATTTTCCTTCCGCTTGCCTATTCCTCTTCCCGGAAGATGAAGAAGAACAGATACCTGGGGCTCCGCACCGACCACGTATTGTACATGATCGCCACGTCGGTCACCTTCCTGGTTTGCGGATTCTGGCACGGTGCCGCCTGGAACTTTGTCATTTGGGGATTGCTGCACGGTCTCCTCCTGATCCTGGAACAGCTGGGTCTCGGAAAGATCGTCAGGCATCTTTACCGCCCGGTTCAGCATCTTTATGCGGTCTTTCTCCTGATGATCACCTGGGTCTTTTTCAGGACCTCCTCCCCGGCCGACGCGTTCCAGTTCATCGGGATCCTTTTCGGAGCCGGCGGAAAGCCGGTGGAATGGACCGTGGTCAGGGAATTCATCAATCCAGGGCTGATCGTCACGGTTCTGATCGCCGTTGCCGGATCCACACGCATCTTCTACCTGGTACTCCGCCGGATGAACCGCAAGCTGGAAGACCCCCGGATCCTGGTACGCGGATTCTCCGTGAATCTGATCGGGATCGGAACG
>DATJQF010000043.1:0-41784 GCA_035505995.1 Bacteroidales bacterium | reverse complement strand
ATCCGTTCAACAGCACATTGGCCCGGCTGATCCTCTTCCGGAACGTATATTTCGGCAGATGACGAAAGGTGATCTGAGAAAATCCGATCCACCACAGGAATACCGTCAGGAAAGAAATCCGGGCCGCCAGGTTGGATCCTTCGGGAATCCCGAACCACAGCGGCTTCATGATCATCAGCAGGTTGAAGAGCAGCAGGACCACCCCGCCCAGATATCCCATGGAATATCCCCGGGCGCTGATCCGGTCCTGGTCTTCCGGTTCCGCGATCACCGGGAGGAAGGAATTGTAAAAAACGATGCTGCCCGCATAACCCAATGAACCCAGCGAAAAAGCGATGATCCCCAGTTCAATGTTGTCCCCCGTGAAAAAGAAAAGCGCCCCACAGCATACCGCCCCGATCCAGGTAAAGACTTTCATAAAGGTTTTCCTTCTCCCGGTATAATCCGCGAACGAAGAAAGAAGGGGTGAAAATAGAGCGACCAGCAGGTAGGAGGCGGCGATGGCCCAGGAGTATAGCACCGTATTGATGATCTTACCACCGAAAAACATCACGGTGCTGTTTTCCCCTTGCCGGGTGACGGTATTGTAATAAATCGGGAAAATGGCCGTGGTGATCGTAAGCTGATAAACCGAATTGGCCCAGTCGTACATGACCCAGCCCCGGATCACTTTCTTATCCCCTTTCCGGATCTCCGGGATTTTCTCCGGATCATTCATAGGAAAAGTTTTTTCTGGAATTTAGCAAGCGAAGGTAATAAAGATAAATAATTTTTATATATACATTTGTAAGGAGAACCAGCCCGGCACTCCATGATTAAAAGGCTACTCCTTTTTACCTTTCTTCTTTTCACGGTTACATTCACCCTCCTGGCTTCTGAGCCGGCCGATTCCACCCATCATAAAAAGGAAAAAAACAAGGACGGGATCAAAAAGGGATGGAATTTCGGCGCCCTGCCGATCCTGGGATACAATTCCGATATCGGGTTGCAGTTCGGGGCCCTGGTCAACCTGTTCAATTACGGGGACGGCTCCTGGTATCCCAAGTATTTTCACCAGTTCTATGCAGAAGCTTCCTGGACCACCAAGGGCGGAGGGATCTACCAGTTCTTCTATGATTCGGAGAAGCTGCTGCACCCGGTCCGGGTGACGTTCAATGCCACCTACCTCACGGAACGGGCGCTCGATTTCTACGGGTTCAACGGGTATAAAGCGGTCATCAATAAAAACTGGACCGATGACCAGGATACCCTCAATTACCTGACACGGGTATTTTACCGCCACGAAAGGAAGGTGCTCCGGATCGGGGTCGATTTCACCGGGAAGTTCCTGACGGAGCATCTTAAATGGACCGCCGGTGCATCCTACATGAATTTCGAGACGGGTCCCGTGAATGTGGATCTGCTGAACAAAGGGAAAAAAGAAGATAAGAAGTTGCCCGATACGGCCGGATTATACGACCTGTATTGCAACTGGAACATCCTGGATCAGAACGAGCGGAACGGAGGCATGAACAATTACCTGCAGCTGGGACTGATCTGGGATAACCGCGATAACGAGCCGAACCCGATGCACGGGATCTGGAGCGAGGTGATCCTGGTTTTTTCCCCTTCGTTCCTGGGAAATAACCATTACAGTTTCATCAGGCTGGCCGTCACGCACCGGCAATATTTCACCCTGGTGAAAGACAATCTTTCCTTTGCCTACCGGTTGGGATACCTCGGCACGATCGCCGGCAGGGCCCCGTTCTATTTCCTTCCTTACATGATCAATTCCTATTGCCTGACCACCACGATCGACGGCCTGGGCGGATCGATGACGGTCCGCGGGATTTACCGGAACCGGGTGGTGGGCGACGGGGTGGCGTTTGCCAACGCGGAGTTCAGGTGGAAATTCTGGCATTTCCGGGCCATCAAGCAGAACTGGTATTTTGCGCTCAATGTTTTCGGGGACGCCGGGATGGTCGTCCAGGAGAAGAAGATTGACCGCTCCCAGATCCCGCCGGATATTGATCAATCCAAGTATTTCAGCGATACCCCCGAGTATCCTCACGTAGGCCTGGGAGGCGGTTTACGGCTGGCCATGAACCAGAATTTCATTATCTCCCTGGATATCGGGCAGGCCATCGACAAGCGCGACGGCAGCCTCGGGATCTATATCGGCCTGGGATATATTTTCTAGCCTGTTTTTTTGAATAATTTTGCGTAAAACTATTTCCATGATATTAGTAACCGGAGGCACCGGTCTCCTGGGATCTCATTTGCTCTATGAACTTTCCGGGACCGGGAAAATGATCCGTGCCACCCGGCGGCCGGCCAGCGACACCGCCCTGGTGAGAAAAATTTTCTCGTATTATACTTCCGATCCAAACTCCCTGCTGAAAAATATTGAATGGGTGGAGGCCGACCTGATGGATTACCCTGCCATCGAAGATGCCCTGGAAGGGGTCACGGAAATCTATCATGCCGGCGCCGTCGTTTCCTTTTTCCCGAAAGATTATCCCCAAATGCGGAAAGTAAACATCAATGGGACGGCCAACCTGGTGAACCTGGCCATGGAAAAAGGGATCACGAAGTTTTGCCACGTCAGCTCGGTAGCAACGCTGGGCCGTGCCGAGAACAACGGAATTGCAGATGAAGAAACCCACTGGCAGCCTTCCCGCAAGAATTCCTGTTATTCCCAAACCAAGTATGCAGGGGAAAGAGAAGTCTGGCGGGCGATGGAAGAGGGACTGCCCGCCGTGATCGTGAACCCGTCGGTGATCCTGGGTCCGGGATTCTGGAATGATAATTCGGGATTGTTCCGCCTTGTCTGGGAGGGGTTGAAATACTATACCACGGGCATCAACGGCTACGTGGATGTCAGGGATGTGGTGCAGGCAATGATCCGGCTTATGGATCAGGAGTTCTTCGGGCAGAGGTTCATCGTATCTTCCGAGAACCTCTCCTACCGGGACCTTTTTGAACGGATCGCAAAGCACCTGGGTAAGCCGGCGCCGACGGTTCATGTCACTTCCCTGCTTTCCGGCATTGCCTGGAGAGTGGAAGCGGTCCGGAGCTTTATCCGCAAGGCACCCCCGGAAGTGACCCGCGATATGGCCGTCACCTCGTGCCAGTGCTATTCCTACTCGAACGAGAAGATAAAGAAAACCCTGGGATTCGATTTTATCTCCGCGGAGGACTCCATCCGGGAAACCTGCCGCCTTTTCCTGCAGGATGTATCTGCAGGCTCCTGATGCTTCAGGGCGTAATGAGGTTCCGGTAGTGATAATACCGGGTCAGGATCTTATCGACATAACTGCCGGGTTCCCCGAACGGGGAAAGATCTATTTCCGATTCCGGCTCCCCGTAAGGATTCTTTTTCGATTTACGGGTCAGGAAATAATCCACATTCCCGTTCCAGCGGTTCGGATCCTTGCCGAACCTGGCAGCTTTTTCCCGGGCCGTCAGTACCCGGCCGATGCCCACATTATAGGCGGCCAGGATGAAGCAAACCCGTTCCCGGGGAATCGTGATCTCAGGGGGTAACTGACGGTCGAGCCATTTGAGGTACCGGACTCCCGACAAAATCTGCTGGGCTGTCCCCGAGAGGCTGTCCATCCCGAACTTTTCCGCCGTTTCGGGCACCAGCTGCATCAGCCCTTTTGCATTCCGGGAGGAAACCGGTTCGCTGTGGAAATTGGACTCCTCATAGATGAGGGACGCAAGCAGCCGCCAGTCCCACCCAATGATCCGGCTGTACTTCCGGATCTCATCATCATAGGGAGAGATCCTGTTTTTCACCAGGGAGCAATAATCACTGTTGAGGCAACCGGGGATCTTCGGATTATCGTAATAGGTCAGATAGATCTTCCGGATCTCCTTCTGCGTTCCCGGATCGCTCAGCCACTCATTCACTTTATCGCGCAGGGAATCCGAATCCGTATTCACACCCCAGGAGAACCGGATGAAATGCGAGATCACCAGCCGGGTGTCCAGGTTGCGGAAATTCCTTTTCATGACCTGCGCCATATTCTCCGTGCAAATGGCAAAGCGGATCTTCCCTTCGGAAACCTGCCGGGCAAGGTCCTCCTGACCGACCCCGGCCTTCTCGGCGACGATTGCCCTGCCATGCGTAAGCCGGGTGAAATGACCGACCAGGGAAACCAGGAACGGATTTTTTTCCGCATATACGGTATCCCCTGAAAAATCCTTCGGATCGAGGATAAATTTAGGACCCCGCTGGATCACTACATAGCGGCTTTCCCAGAAGGGTGCGGTGAAGCTCACCAGGTATTTTGATTCGGGCGAAACCGGCAGGTCCCGGGCCAGGAGATCCCCGGCGTGATGGGCCAGGTAATACCAGGAATGTGAAATATCATCCGATGCCAGGATCCGCAACGAGACCCCCAGATAACGGGCCAGGGATTCCAGGAGCTCCAGCTGATACCCTTTAGGCTCCCCGCGGTACAGAAAATAATCCAACGAATTTTTATCGGTCAGGGCTACCAGCTGGCCGGTGCTCCTGATCCGGGTCCAGGCGTCTTTCCGGGTTTCCTGCACCAGGAACATCTGCGGGATCAGGACCAGGGCAATCAGCCCGATGACCAGCGGGATCAACACCCAGCGGTACCTTTTTTCGATCCTGAATTTGACCGTTTTCATAGGGATCAGGCTACTTTCCGGTATCTCCAGACCGCAACGGAGATACTGCAAAAACCATAGATTACCAATGAGAAAAAGGAGTCCCGGATGTCCCGGAAGCCGGATCCCTTCAGCATCACCATCCGCATGATCCGGATGAAATAGGCGATCGGGTTGAAACGGTCCAGCCACTGGGCCCAATCCGGCATACTTTCAATGGAAGTGAACAACCCGCTCATCAGGATAAAGATAACCAGAAAAAAGAACGAGATCATCATCGCCTGCTGCTGGGTTTGCGTGATGGTGGAAACGATCAGGCCGAAACCCAGGATCACCAGCAGGTAAACACCTGCCGAAAGGAATATCAGCCACAGGCTGCCCACGATCGGGATATTGAACAGCAGCTTGCCCAGGGAGAGCCCGACCACGAGCTCCAGCAATGCCAGGATCCAGAAGGGGATCAGCTTGCCGGCGATGAACTGGATCTTTTTTACGGGCGTGACATTGATCTGCTCGATCGTTCCGATTTCCTTTTCCCGGACGATGTTCATCCCCGAAAGCAGCAGCCCGATGATGGTGACAAGCAGCACCAGGATCCCCGGGACCATGTATGTTTTATAGTTAAGCTTGGGGTTGTACCAGTAATTCTCCGTGACCTGGATATTCCGGCCATTGGCCAGCAGGGAAGGATCCAGGTTCCTGGCCAGCACCTCCCGGTTGTAATCGAGGATGATGATCATCGCGTATGCATTGATGAGCCCGGCACTAGCGCCGTTAATGGCATTGATCACCAGCTGGACCTTGCTGAACTTTTCGGTCATCAGTTTTTTTTCAAAGCCGTAAGGGAAACTCAGGATCACGTCGACATTCCCTTTTTTCATCTCGTTTTCCGCTTCTTTATACGAGAAGGACGAGAAATTGACCTTGAAAAACGGGGATCCCATGAATTTTCCGGTCATGAGCCTGGAGGAAGAAGACAGATCGAGATCCACCACTGCCATCCGGATATGCTTCATTTCAAAAGTAGCGGCGTGGACCAGGATGATGAGCTGGATCAGGGGGACCACGAAAATGATCGGAAGCATCATCCGGTTCCGGAACACCTGGATGAACTCTTTTTGCACGATGAATAGGACCGTTCTCATTTTTCAGGCCAGCCGGATCTTGAATTTCTTGATACTGATCAGGATGAAGAGGGCGGTAAACCCGGCCAGGACCAGTGTTTCCCTCCAGATGTACAGGAAGCTGTTCCCCTTCAGCATGATGCTTTTTATGATGATGATGAAATACCGGGGCGGGATGATATAGCAGAGACCCTGCAGGATCCAGGGCATATTCTCGATCGGGAAGATGAATCCCGACAGCAGGATTGTAGGGAGCATCAGCGCCACCAGGCTGACGGTCATCGCGATCTGCTGGCTGTTGGTCAGGCTCGAGATCAGGATCCCGAGCGACAGGGCCATGGTGATGAACAGCAGGCTTTCCGCCAGCAACAGCGCAATGCTGCCCTGAACCGGCACGCCGAAAACGAATTTACCCATCAGCAGGATGATGCAGGCATCGGTGAAAGCCAGCAATACATACGGGATCACCTTCCCGATGATGATCTGGGTCGGGCGTAACGGAGAAACCAGGAGCAGCTCCATGGTCCCGAGCTCTTTTTCCCGGGTGATCGAAAGAGAGGTCATCAGGGCCGAGATCAGCATCAGGAGCATGGCCATGATCCCCGGTACGAACATGAATACCCCTTTCAGCCTCGGGTTATACTGCATCCTGACCTCCGGGAGGATCTTCATCGGCATCTGCTCGTAATTGAGGGATATCAGGTAATTGTTGATGATCCCGGACGCATAATTGACGAGGATGTTGGCCGTATTGGGGTCGGAGGCATCGCCCAGTATCTGGATACGGGCGGTCCCTTCCTTCTCAAGCCTTTCGGCAAACCCGGGCTCAAAGATGAGCACCAGCTTGATCTTCCCTTCCCGGAAAGCGGGGCCGATCTCGCTGTAAGTGGCCAGGTTCTTGTCCAGCAGGAAATATCCGGAGGAAATGATCTTCTGGGTGATCCTGCGGGTCACCTCATCTTTCGAGGGGTCATAGACCGCGATCCGCGCATCCTTGATCTCGTTCGTGATCACGTACCCGAAAAGCATCAGCTGCACAGCCGGCATCCCAAACAGGATCAGCAGGGTCCGGTAATCCCGGAAGATGTGATAGAACTCCTTGATGACAAATCCCCAGAAGCGTTTCATACCAGGTCTTTGTTTTTAAACCAGCTGTAATAGAACCGGTAGGCAGAGATCAGCAACGGCAATCCCATCGCCAGGTAAAAGGTGTAGAGATATTCCGGGTTAACGAGATTCAGCTTGCGGAAAGTGACCCCGGCGGTGATCATGATGGACATCAGGAGATAACTGCGGAAGTTGAAAAACGAGAAAAAACACGGATTATCCACGCGGATCAAAGTGATGCGGTTGATATGCTTCCGGGAGATCCGGGCAAACAGGATTGCATAGAAACCGATCCCCAGGACCATCCCGGCCAGGATCTCCCAGCCCAGGTGATGATCAAACCGGAGCAGCTGCACCAGGGCACGGGCGATCAGGATTCCGCCCGCGAGGGTCCACACGCATCCCGCTACCAGGAGCAGCGTTCGCTTTCTGACGGCCGGTTTGTATTTTTCCAGGAGGTTCATGTTATCCTTGGGGGGTTGTTTCGACTTTTACCCGGGCCAGCTTCAGGAACACTTCGTTCATGTTTTCCGCCCCGTATTGATGCTTCAGCGCTGAAGGAGTGTCGAGCGCCGCGATCCGTCCATCGACCATGATGGTGACCCGGTCGCAGTATTCCGCCTCATCCATATAATGCGTAGTCACAAATACCGTGATCCCGGACCGGGCGGCTTCGTTGATCTGGCTCCAGAATTGCCGCCGGGTGATGGGATCCACCCCGCCGGTAGGCTCATCCAGGAATACAATGCCCGGTTGGTGGATGATGGCCACAGAGAATGCCAGCTTCTGTTTCCATCCCAGCGGGATCTCCCGGATCAACTTGTCGCGGACTTCCTCCAGGTTCAGGTTCTTCATCAGCTGGGCCGACCGGACCTCGATCTCTTTCCCGGAAAGTCCGTAAATGCCCGCATAAAAACGAATGTTTTCGTAAACGGTCAGATCGTCATACAACGAGAACTTCTGGCTCATGTACCCGATATTCTTCTTCACCTGCTCCCGTTGCGTATAAATATTGAACCCGGCCACGTGAACTTCACCCGAAGTGGGAGAAGAAAGCCCGCACAGGATCCGGATCGTGGTCGTCTTCCCGGCCCCGTTGGCTCCCAGGAACCCGAAGATTTCCCCCTTTTTCACGGTGAAGGTCAGGTGATCGTTCGCCACAAAGCTTCCGAACTTTTTCACCAGGTCCCTGACCTCGATAATATGTTCGTTTGAACCGTTCATGACGCCATCAGTTCCATAAAACAATCCTCGATCGAAGCCCGGATCTTTTTGATCTCAATATCCCGGTGTCCCGATCTCACCAGGGCTTCCCGGATCCACCCGGGTTCCGCCCGTTCCTTCTCCAGCGCCAGGTGCACGACCTGTCCGAAAGCATAGGCCGACCGCACGCCGGCAAGACCTTTCATCTCCTCTATCAGACGATAGATGTCGTCGGATTTCACGGAATAAAGCGGGAACGGGAAGGCCGCCACCACCTCACCGGGACGGTTGATCTGCAGGATCTTTCCGTTCTGGATCAGGGCGACCCGGTCGCACAAGCCGGCTTCATCCATATAAGGCGTGGAGACGATAATCGTGATCCCGCTTTCTTTCAGCCGTTTGAGCATCTCCCAGAATTCGGTGCGGGAAACGGCATCCACCCCGGTGGTAGGCTCATCAAGGATCAGGATCCGCGGCTTGTGGATAAGTGCGCAGGAGAGCGCCAGTTTCTGCTTCATCCCCCCGGAGAGCTTGCCGGCCTTACGTTTGCGGAAAGGCTCGATCTGACTGTAAATATCCCGGATCAGGTCGTAGTTCTTCTTCAGGGTGGAACCGAAGATCGTGGCATAAAAGTTAAGGTTCTCCTCCACCGTGAGGTCCAGGTAAAGCGAGAACCTCCCCGGCATATAGCCGATCATCTTCCGGATCTTCTTAAAATCCCTGACCACATCCAGCCCGTCCAGCGTGGCTGAGCCCGAATCCGCCAGGATCAGGGTGGAAAGGATGCGGAACAGCGTGGTTTTACCCGATCCGTCGGGACCGATGAAGCCGAACAATTCCCCCGTATTCACGTCAAAGGAAATATCCTCCACCGCTTTTACGCTGCCATAGTGCTTGGTGATATTTCTGACTTCGATCATGAAGGGGTCTCCTGTTTCTACGATAAAAAAACCTTCGGGTTATAGCAGGATCGTCTTGGTCCAGTAAGTAGTCCGTCCAAGCAACGACACCCCGATATACCCGCGGATCTTGAGAAGATTCGGGAAGGCTTCAAACTTGATGTAGCAATTGTAGGTCTTCCCGTTCTTCGGGTCATAAATGGTCCCGCCTTCCCATTCATTATCCCCGTCAAAGGAGAAGTTCTTCAGCACGACCAGTCCCAGCAAAGGCATCTGGCGGAGCTTTTCATCCGGGTTGAGATTGTCGGTCCTCGGCTTGCCGGTGAGGCTGTCGTCGGGGGTTTTCAACCAGACGATCTTTGCAAAATACTTGTTGTTCTCTTTGTAGATCTGGAGCTTGCTGGTCTTTTCCCCGTTGTACCAGATGCCAAGGATGTCGTCCGCTTTATAGGTTTGTGCAATGGATCTCAGCCCCGGCAGGAGAATCAGGGCCAGGAACAGGAAGGTAAGCAATCCGGTCTTTTTCATGGCTGGTTGTTTTTGGGTTGGTTTATTTTGCAGGCATAAATTTGATTTCTCCGGGCATTCCGATCTTCAGGCTTCCGTCGTTTTTAACGCGGACCTTCACCGCGTACACCAGGTTCACGCGCTCCTCCTTGGTCTGAATGGTCTTCGGGGTGAATTCCGCCGTTTCCGAGATCCAGCTGACGATCCCTTCGGTGACAAAATTGCTTCGCGTGTCCTTGTCATAGCGGACTTCCACCTGCTGGCCGGGCTTGATGTAGGCAAGCTGATCACCACTTACATACACACGGAGCTCCAGCACGGAAAGATCGGCAATTTTGTACAGAGGTTTCCCGAATGTGGTCACCTCGTCCGGTTCCGCATATTTGGTCAGTACCGTTCCCTTCAGCGGATTGATGATATGTGCATCCGCGATCGACTTTCGGAGCTGCGCGATCTGGCGGTCAAATGTGAGGATCTGGGCGCCCAGGCTGGTATATTGCGATTTGATGGAGGCCACCTGCTTGTCGATGAGCATCAGGCTGGCATTGATGTCGTCGAGCTGTTTCTGTGTGGCGGCGCCGTCCTTCAGCAGCTGTTCCACCCGGGCCTTATCCACCAGGACGTTTGATTTATTTTGTTCCTGAACGGCGATCTGGGCGGCCAGGTCTTCTTCGCGTGCGGCCGTTGCCGCCTGTTGCTCTTTCGCCTGGCTTATTTTAAGATCCAGATCCAGGGTGTCGACCACTCCGACCAGCTGGTTTGAATCCAGCACCTGGCCTTCTTCCACTTTCAACCAAAGGATCCTCCCGTTGGCCAGTGAGGAAACGGTGACTTCGGTTGCTTCAAAGGTCCCGTAGGCATCCGCTTTGTTTTTATCGTCCGAGCAGGATACGATAAATAGACCCGCGATCCCTGCAATGATTATTCCCTTGTTCATTTTAGTAAGATTTGAAAAATATCAGGATGTTGACTACAATTTCCCCAATGTGTAAAGATAGCTTAGCCTGGCCCTTACCAGCTGGATCCGGTGAAGCTCCATATTCAGGCGGGCCTGGATCTCCTCGTTCAGCCGCGCGATGTATTCGCTGGAGGTGATGATGCCGTTGGTGAGCTGGGAAGAGGCAGTCCGCGTGATCTGGGCCCGGAGATCCACGATGTCCTGGTCCTGACGCAGCAGGTCCGTCAGTTTCAGGATCTCGGCAATGCCGCGATCGGCTTCAACCCGCAGATTCTTGTCGAAGGTTTCCTTTTGCGACCGGATAATGTCTGCCTGGATGTCGTAGATCTTCTTTTCGTTCCGGTTTGAGTTCCAGTTAAAGAAATTCCAGGTGATCTTCGCCCCGACGAACCACCACGGGGTGAAATCATTCGACAGCATATTCAGCCCGGGCCTTCCGTATCCTGCCTGACCATATGCGTAGAATTTCGGATTCCATTTGGTCGTGACCATATTCTTCAGCAAGCCGTTCCGGTCCTGCTGCACGTCGAAAAGCTGGTATTCAAGCCGCTGGTCTTCAAAGGTCAATGAGCTTACTTTAACATCGGGCAACACCAGTTGCGAGGTTTCAGGGATTTCCGTCGACGTCAGTTCCGAAAGCATGCTGAAAGACGCGGAACGGTCATGGTACAAGGTACCCAGGTCCTGGTCGATCCGGATGATCTCCACCCGGATGGCGTCCTGGCTGCTGGCCATCATGGTCCCGTTCCTCACCGCGGATTCCACTTCTTTCAGCCTGGCTTCCAGGGAGGCTTTTGAATTCTTCAGCACCTCTTCGGTCTTAAGGGAAAGAATGATGTTGAAATATACCTGATTGATCCGGTCTTTCAGCTGGTAGAGCTCCACCTGCACGGCCATCTGGTCGGACTGAAGATTGTACGTTTCCAGCTTTTTCTCATAATGCGTGATATTGCCGTCGTAGATCGACTGATTCACGTCGAGCGTCATCTTGTACCAGTCTTTGCTCAGCGTAGGCATGCTGATCTCGATATTTCCGGCCAGGACCGGTATCGAAACCTCGGTCACATCCGATTGATACGAAGCGCTCCCGTTCAGATTCAGGGTCGGCAGATAGTTTTTATTCAGGTTCTTCACCTTCAGCTCGCTGGATTTGCCCAGGAGACCCACCTGCTTCGACAACGGGAAGTTATTTTCCGCTTGCCGGTAGCAAAAATCCAGGGACACTGTATCGGGAACCTGTCCGCATAAATGCGCTACAGGGGTGAACCATGCCAGTAGTAGCCAAATTCTTTTCATTTCGCACGGATTGCGTTCATAAAGAATTCAGGAAGTTCCGTTTTCCTGTCATCTATGAACCGTTCATATTCTTTTTCATTTAGGTTGAAGATCAGTCGGATCAGGGGTTCTCCCAACACCGGGAAAACGCTTAGGGAAATGATGTTGATGATGAATTGACGATAATCCACTCCATCCAGGTGCTCCTGCGCCAAAGACTTTTTAAGTTTCCGAAAGATATCCTCGGGGGAGATGCGGGAGTTCCGGAAGATCTCCGCGATCTTCTCCGGGTTCCGGTGCAGCGAATTCAGGATGAACCAGGGAATATAGGAATGCTGCCGGAGCAGGGTAATGTAGTTGAAGAAGACCTGGCGGATCTTCTCTTCCAGGGGAAGCTCCGACCCGATGATGGAGAAAAGCCGGGTGAACAATCCTTCAAAGGCGTCCCGGAACACGGCGTCAAAGAGATTCTCCTTCGTGCGGTAGTAGTAATGGAGCAGGGCTTTATTGATGCCCGCTTCGTTGGCGATCTCCTGCATCCGGGCTCCCTCAAAGCCTTTCCGGTGAAAGACCGTTTTGGCGGCTTCCAGGATC
The DNA here is from genome assembly GCA_035505995.1 of Bacteroidales bacterium. Classification (GTDB taxonomy): domain Bacteria; phylum Bacteroidota; class Bacteroidia; order Bacteroidales; family FEN-979; genus DATJQF01. The sequence goes on along the minus strand of DATJQF010000043.1, from coordinate 29,497 downwards.
CTTTCTTCGGTGGAAATGGATTTGTTAACCATCTGGTTTAACCGGGTAGTTTAACCAAACGGTCAAAATTAATATAAATTTTAACTTCCGGAAGAAATTTTGAGAAAAATTTTATTGGAGAAGAAATGAATCCCGGTCCGGATTATTTGACCGGCATGATCTTGATCTTATCTCCGGCTTTCAGGCGGTTCGCGTTGGTGATATTGTTCAGGCTCTTGAGCTGAGAAACGGTAACCCCGTCGAACTTTCCGGCGATATCCCAGAGATTGTCTCCCGGCTGAATCGTGTACCAGATAAAATGGTCTCTGCGTATGGTATCGACCTTGGGCCCGGAAGGGGGATCAGATACAGCCTGCCGGGGTATGCTGTCCGCCACCGAAGCGGTAATGCCTGCGGCTGCAGGGACAGATACTTTAAGCTTTTGTCCGATCACGATATTGGTGCTTTTCAGGTTATTCCAGGAGATCAGGTCATTCACCGTGCATCCGTAAAGCGTAGAGATCTTCCCTAACGATTCCCCGCTTTTGACGGTGTGGTACTTCACGGGATTGTTCGGGACCGATGGGGGCGGGGTTCCCTCATGATTACCCTGGGAAGGGGTGACGGACGCCTGTTGCTGGGAAGAGGCAATGTTTTTGGGGGGCTCGGAATAGACCAGCAGATGCTGGTTCGTATGCACATAATTTTTCTTCAGGTTGTTAAGGTACTTGAGATCGGATGTGGTCATCCGGAATTTCTTCGCAATGCTGGCTAGTGTTTCCCCCTTGCGGACGGTGTACATCTTGGTTTCCCTGTTATTGCTCATGATCACCGACATCAGGGAATCATGTTCCATGCCTTTCCGGGTCCGGTAAGCATAGAGGGTGTTTTCATTGTTGATAAAATCGCCGATATATTTCTTTCTCAGCCGCAGCATATAGCAATTGTCCGGCGTGGCGGGAATGACTCCCTGTTTGAAAGAGGGGTTCAGGAAGGTCAGCTCATCCATCGGGACATTCAGCATTTCAGAGATCTGGTCGAAAGTGAGGGGCTTGCGGACCGTGACCGTATCGATCTCATAGAAGAGAATGCCCGGATCCACCGGGTGAATATTATATTCCTTCGCATAGGTCAGCACATAGCTGGCGGCGATGAAGGCCGGCACATACGACCGGGTTTCCCGGGGAAGGTAATACTGGATCAGCCAGAAATTCTTGGCCCCACCTGCCCGGCGGATCGCCTTGTTCACGTTCCCGGCACCCGAATTATAGGCAGCCAGCGCCAGCGACCAGTTACCGTAAATGTTGTAAAGGTCGGTAAGATGCTCGCAGGCGGCGATCGTGGCTTTATACGGATCGAACCGGTCATCCACGTACGAAGTGATCTTCAGTCCATAGACCTTCCCGGTCGAATAAATGAACTGCCAGAGTCCTTTCGCACCCGCCCGGGAACTGGCAGTAGGATTCAGCGCCGATTCGATCACCGCCAGGTATTTCAGCTCGAGGGGCATATTGTACTTATCGAGCATCTCCTCAAAAAGCGGGAAATAGATCTGCGCCAATCCCAGGATCCGGGCGGTCAGCGCCCTTCTTTTATAGGCATACAGATCGATGAACTGGCGGACTTCCGGGTTATACACATATTCGAAGGGCGACTCCATGCTCATGGACGTGATCCTTTCCCGGTAAACGGAATCAGGAAAATAGGGGATTATATCTTCCGAATATTCGGGAGTCTGGTTCGGATTTTTCGGGATCAGGTACGTATTGTCGCGAAAGATCTTCAGCGTGGCCAGGCTGTCGAGCATCGAGACCACCGGGTCGTCCTCGATAAATGCTTTTTTCTGCCCGCTGGTATCGGGTTTGGGAAGATCCTGGGCAGGGACCAGGGAGGGAAGTAAAAGAAAAAGAAAGTAGGCGCTTTTCCGTAATAGCATAGGCAAAAAATTAGTTGCGGATCCCGGAATCCGTTACATGCAAAAATAAGATTATATGGTATTGCTTAACTACTGAGAACCAATTTTGTTCAACAGCCTTATGTTAATTCAACGGGGAAAAGGGCTAAAAATTTTCCACGTGGATATTTACTTCGACGTTCCGTAAAGCAGCCCGGATCTCATTCTCGATCTCATCGCAGATATCATGGGCCTGCCTGACGGTAAGGGTTTCAGGCAGGTTCAGGTGGAGATCCACGTATTTGAAATTCCCTGCTTTCCGGGTACGGAGATCGTGGTAGCTGACCCCTTCCGAGCAATGTTTTTCGATCAGCATCCGGATGTGATCTGTTTCCTGCTTCGGAAGGGAAACATCCAGCAGCGGACCGTAAGCTTTCCGGAACAGCACAAAGGATTCCTTCAGGATCAGCAGGGCAACGGCAATAGCGATAACCGGGTCAAGTAGATGATACCCGGTGATCCAGATCAAACCCAGCCCCAGCGCCACCCCAGCCGAAGTATAAACGTCGGTCTTCAGGTGCAGGGCATCCGCTTCCAGGGCGATGGATTCGGTCTCTTTTGCCACCTTGTAGAGCCGGCGGCTGACCAGGAAATTCACTACGGCGGAAATCAGCATCACCCCGAACCCGATCCCGATCGTCTCGATATGTTTCGGATGAAGGAGTTTTTTCACGGCTTCAAAAATGATCCAGAAGGCTGCCACGAAAATTAACAGCGCTTCCACTACCCCGGAAATATTTTCAAACTTGCCATGGCCGTAGGGATGTCGGTCATCGGCCGGCGTGTCGGAGATCCGCACTGAAAAAAATGCGATGATGGCCGCCAACAGGTCCATGAAAGAGTGGATCGCTTCGGAAAGGATACTAATGGAACCGCTCAGTATTCCCGTGATGACTTTAAGGACGATCAGCAGGGAATTAGAGAAGACAGACAGCCGGGCAACGCGGATCTTTTTATTCACGAATGAATTTTTGATAAAAATAAAGACTTTCCTGAAACTATAAAACGGCTTTTAAGTCAGATTATAAAATAGTAAATTTGTAGGACGGTCCTGTGAAACACGTATTCCTATGAAAAAATTGTACCCTCTTTTACCGCTCCTTCTTTCGCTGTCTTCCATCCTCTATCCTCTCTCATCTTCTTTACACGCCCAAACCCCTATCGTCCCCACCCAGCCCACCCACTGGATGTCGCCCCAGGAAAAGCTACATCTCCAGGATGTTCTGCTGAACTTCCAGGAAACCCCGCCTCCTGTCGCTCCCGTGAGGAACGTGGCGGAATTCGACCGCATGCAGGCGGTGCTGATCCGCTACCCGTTCGGGATCCCGATGGACCTTATTAAGGAAATGGCAAAAGACATAGAGGTAACAACGATCGTTGCCAGCACCTCGCAGCAGAATACCGTGCTGAGCCAATACGTCAGCAACGGGGTGGATACCAGCCATTGCAATTTCCTGATCGCTCCGTCCGACTCCTACTGGACCCGGGATTACGGCCCGTGGTTTGAGTCAGACAGCTCCAACCAGATCGGGATCGTCGATTTTCCGTATAACCGCCCTTCGCGGCCCAACGACGATGAGATCCCGAATTATGTTGCCCAGATGATGGGAGTCCCGCGTTTCGGGATGAACGTCATTCATACCGGGGGAAATTACATGTGCGACGGCATGGGAGTCGCCGCTTCCACGACCCTGGTGGAAGAGGAAAATCCCACTCTTACGGAAGACCAGATCAAGCAAAAAGTTCACGACTACCTTGGGATCAATACTTACCAGATCAGGCCGGATCCGAACAATACCTATATCGATCACATCGACTGCTGGGGGAAATTCCTGGCGCCCGATAAAATATTGATCCGCAAGGTCCCGCCTTCGCATCCCCAGTATTCCGAAATTGAAGCGGCAGCCGCTTACTGGGAAACACAGATCTGCTCCTACGGGTATTACTATCATGTGATCCGCGTCAACACCCCGAATGACGAACCCTACTCAAATTCATTGATCCTGAACAACAAGGTGCTTCTGCCGAAAATGGGATCCGCTTACGATGACAGTGCAATAGCCGCATACCAGCAGGCCATGCCGGGCTATGAAGTGCTGAATTTCACCGCGCTGGGATCGGCTCCGTGGGTGAACACCGATGCCCTGCATTGCCGGACCATGGGCCTGGCAGATGTCGGACTGCTTTACATATGGCATGTTCCGCTCACGGGCGACCAGCCTGCCCAGGACAATTTCCTGCTTCATGCCCGGATCATTCCCTGCAGCGATTCCGCCGTTTATCAGGATTCGGTGCTGATCCGTTACCGGGTCAACAACGGTCCTTTCCTGACGGCCCATATGATCCACACGGTTGGCCAGGATTACCAGGGATATATTCCGAAACAAGTGCCGGGCAGCCAGGTTGATTACTACCTGTATGCAGCCGACCGGTCCGGCCGGCATGCAACGGCGCCCTTCATGGGACCTCTCGATCCCTTCAGCTTCAATGCCATTTATACTGACATAACAGGCATCCCCGACACGCTGAAATTCTTTACCATGGAGGAGTGTACCAACGGGAAGATCACGATGCTTCATAACTATACCTCTTCCACGATCAATATGAATTACCTCCAGGGAATGGGGTACTTTAATGGGACTGGATATATGGTCTGGATGATTTCACCCGACAACCCCCCCATAACGATTCCCTACACTTTTAATCCGGGCGATTCGCTGTCGGTCAAGGTGATCATTGGCTGGATCACCAACCAGCCGGCATTCGGATATTACATCGACAGCATGCGCTATACTACTGATATTGCAACGCATCATGTGGTCATTATGGTCAGCGACTCCCTGTATGCTTCGGTGCGAAACAAGGACAGGGCGGGTATGTCCGCAACCTGTTTCCCGAACCCGTTCACCCAATCGGCTACCGTATCCTATGTGCTCACTGAAAGCGGTCCGGTGAGGATCACGGTTCTCAACAATATGGGACAGGAACTCCTGACCCTGGTCAATGAAGAAAAAGCCGCCGGTTCCTACCAGGTAGTATTTAACGGAGGGGATCTGCCGCCGGGGATCTATTTTTACCGGATCACTTCCGGCAAGACGGTGCTCACGAAAAAAATGCTGAAGATCAGGTAGCCTTTTTTTCCGGCTTCATTTGCGGAAAGAATATTACATCCTGGATGGATGGTGAATTGGTCATGATCATGGTCAGCCGGTCGATGCCGATGCCCAGACCGGTGGCAGGCGGCATCCCGATCTCGAGGGCCTTGAGGAAATCTTCATCCAGCACCATCGATTCCTGGTCCCCGCGCTTTCCGAGCTCCAGCTGTGCTTCAAAGCGTGCCCGCTGGTCGATCGGGTCGTTCAGCTCGGTAAAAGCATTGCACAGCTCTTTCCCGTTGCAGATCGCCTCGAACCGTTCCACCAGTCCGGCCTTCGAGCGGTGCTTCTTTGCCAGCGGCGACATTTCCACGGGGTAATCGGTGATGAAGGTCGGCTGGATAAGATGGGGCTCGCATTTCTCCCCGAAGATCTGATCGATCATTTTCCCTTTCGCCATGGAAGGATCCACAGGCACCTCCAGCTTCCGGGCCGTATCCAGGAGCTGCTGCTCCGTCATTCCCGAGATATCTATGCCGGTGTGATGAAGGATGATCTCATACATGGTGAACCGTTTCCAGGGCCGCCGGAAATCGATGAGATGCCCGCCCACCTGTACCTGGGTGGTGCCATGCAGATCCATTGAGATCTTCTCGACCATCTCCTCTACCAGTCCCATCATCCACTCATAATCCCGGTAAGCTACATATAACTCCATCTGGGTGAATTCAGGGTTATGGAACCGGTCCATCCCTTCGTTCCGGAAATCCTTGGCGAACTCATAAACTCCGTCATATCCGCCCACGATCAGCCTTTTCAGGTACAGCTCGTCCGCGATACGCAGATAAAGTGTAGTATCCAACGTGTTATGGTACGTCGTGAAAGGCCGGGCCGCGGCCCCTCCGTACAGAGGCTGCAACACCGGGGTCTCCACCTCCAGGTAATTCCTGGAATTAAGGAAAGAACGCATCGAATCCATGAGACGCGCCCTTTTAATAAAGACCTCCCGCACCTGGGGATTGACAATCAGATCCATATACCGCTGGCGGTAGCGCTGTTCGGGATCGGTGAAAGCGTCAAACACCGCATTCTCTTTCTCCTTGACGATCGGCAGCGGACGCAGCGACTTGCATAAAACTTTCAATGATTTGACGTGGATGGTGATCTCTCCCATCTGGGTGATGAAGACGAACCCGGTCACCCCGATGATATCCCCGATATCGAGCAGTTTTTTAAAAACCGTATTGTATAAGGTTTTATCCTCACCGGGGCAGAGATCGTCCCGCTTGAGGTACAGCTGGATCCTTCCCGAAGAATCCTGGAGTTCCACGAAGGAAGCTGCGCCCATGATCCTCCGGCTCATGATCCTGCCGGCAATGCTCGCGTCCTGGAATAGGGTCTTATCCTGCGGGAATTTTTCGCGGATACCTGCCGCTGTGACATTCACATCAAAGCTCTCGGGAGGGTAGGGATTGATCCCGAGACGAAGCAGTTCCTGCAAGGATTCGCGCCGTATGCCTTCCTGTTCGCTGAAGGTTGAAGACATAAAGAAAATTTTGCGTAAAGATAAGGAAAAGTTATGGCTGCCGTCAGGACAGGATCGTATGAAGGATCTCATGGGACCGGATCCCCGGGAACCCGCTCAGGTGAAGACGGTAGTACTGGAGCATTTTTTCCAGCAGGATGCCCCTGACCTCCGGGGGAACCCGCAGCTCTTCCGGATCCCGGATATCCGATGCCTGGATCTTTGCCAGGAATCCGCTGGCCGGTTCGTCCAGGAAGAGATCATGATCCGGAATACCCTCCTGGAAGGTTCCTTCCTTTAAATTAAAGATCCGCCGGGCGGGTGAATAATCCTGTTGCGGCTGGATCCCGAGGAACCGGGTAAAGCGGATGATGAAAAGCAGCGGGAATAGATTTACCGGCCCCCTGGTAGCGTCCAGCTGCAGGCAATACTCCCAAAGGAATTCAAAGAGCTTCGGATGGGGTTCCTCTTCCCGGATGGATTTGTAAACGAGCTCGCTGGAAAAAAGAGCCACAGAGCTTTTCAGGATATCGAAGGGAAGCGTCTGGTAAGGAACGGCGATCGATGCTTCCCGGATGGTTTGCAATGAGCTTTTTTCCTTGTTGTAAACGGTCAGGTCGAGCAGGGTCAGGGCCTGGAACAAACCCGGGCGCATCCGGGACCTTTCTTTGCGGATCCCTTTGATGAGGTACGACCGGAGACCGAAAGCTTCGGTGTAGATCCTTGCAATGACGCTGGTTTCGGAGAATTTCGAAGAGTGAAGGGCAATTCCCCGGGTTTTATGAAGCATTAATTGATAATGAGGATTTTCGTAACGATCTTTTCCTTGCCGTCGTCGCTGGCGGCAAACACGAGATATACGCCGGTCTTCGCTTTTCTCCCGTCAAAATTCTTCCCGTCCCAGATCGCCTGACCGCCTTCCGCGCGGGTGGAATAGATCAGGTTGCCGCTAACATCGGTGATCCTCACCTGGGCATTGGTGACGAGCCCCTTGATCGCGATCCATCCGCTGTAATCTTCCTTTACCGGGTTGGGATACGCATAGACGTCGCCCATGGTCTCCCCGCCTTCCGTGGCGGTGCTTTTAAAGGAAATGAGCCCTTTATCCGTACCGATAAAGACCTCGCCGGTTTCCGGGTTGATGGCGAGCGAGGTGATCCGGTCGGAGAGCAGCGGACTGGTTTCGGCCGTGAAATGATAGATCTGCTGTGTTCCGTCTTCCGATACCAGGAAAACGCCCCCCTTGTCGGTGCCGATCCATTTGCGGTCGGCTCCGTCCACCGCGATGGCAGTCACCATTTCATTTTCCATCAGGTATTGCGTATAGGCTCCCTGCTGCACCAGCGGGCGCTGGCAATCAAAATTCTGGTTGGAAAAAACATTTTCCGGGTTGTAAAAAACCCCGATTCCCGATTCCGTTCCCACCCATACGGAGCCTTTTTTATCGACCGCCATCGCAAATACGCTGTTCCCGGGGATGGCTCCGTTCCCATCCGCCGAATTCAGCTTTTTGGCAAGGTCGTCCGACGGGTTATCCGGCGTGCCGTTATCGGAGAAGACCAGAATGGAATACGAGTTCCCGGTAGTGTTCCGCATCTCAATCCACTTCTGGTTGAACCCGTCGATGACCATGGAACCCAGGTCGGCCTGATCCAGGATGGGAACGGTGTATCCCGTCCACTGGTTCCCGCTTTTCCTCGAGATGCAGCTGTTGTTATGGGTATTCACCACCCAGAGATCCCCCTGGCTGTCGAAGGCAACCCCTCCGACACGAATATCGGTCGGATCGGTCGAGGCGCTGTGATGCTTCAGGGTGCTGTTGCTTTCATCGTAATGAACCGCCAGCGTGTCCTGGTAAAATTCAAGCAGGCCGCTCCCCCAGCAGCCGGCGTAATACCGCTTGTGATCGTTCGGGTCGACGGCAATGGTCACTACATCGATATACCCGGTGATAGCCGGCTCATTCGCGCTGCTGACATTATACCAGGAGCTTCCGTTGAAATGATAAACCTGGGCGGAAATATTATAGATGGGCACATAGGAATTATCCCTTCCCCCGGGGGCGACATAGAGATCATTCCCGTTGGCGGTCAATCCGAATACCAGGTTGGTGAGCGGCCCGTTCAGGTTGATGGCGCTGATGAAGCTGACGTTCAGATCCGTATGGATCATTCCGGCATAAGTATCGCCGATCCACACCTGGTTATCCTTGTCTATCGCCACATCGTTGGGACGCGGGTTCCCGAATTCATCATAGGAATAAACACCGCCTGCCGGGATGAAGTTTGAATCATAGAATTTGATAAAATAATTAACGGCAACCGCCAGCGAATTGGTACCCGGGAACAGGCTCATGACGGGGTTGCTATAATCCAGCACCCAGGGAGTCCATCGATAGTTCTGGTAGCGGTACAGCGTGTCTCCTGTACTCCCGGAATTCTTTTTGGCCACCACCAGCTGCCCCGAAAAATATACTATATCGTGGAAGGTAGCTGTTGTGTCGATGCCGGGATCCAGTCTCCAGGAAGCGAAATTGGCCAGGTTCGGGTCTTTCGAATAAGCTTTGTAAATCCCGTTATCGGTTGCAGCAAAAATCGAATCATGATCATCCAGCGTAAGACCCGATACATTGATTTGGCTGCCCTCCGGACCAATATAATAGGTATCCCGGATCTCCTGCTTCACAATATCGAGGACCACGATCCCGAAGCCGCAGGAGAGATAAGCATATTTATCGACAAAATAAATGGAGTTGATGTTCTTTTTCCCCAGGATCGGGGCCCGCTTGATGTCCGATATGTTGATGATGGTATTGTTCTCAAAAAGGTCGATATTCCCGTCGGAATAAGCGATCACCAGGATCTGGTAGGTCTGGTTATAGTTGATCACGGTGAGACCGACATCGGAAAGCCCGTTGATCTTGTTGATCCTTTCCACCGAGTGATCTTCCTTATCGTAGTAAAAGATCGCGTTGGCGGTGGCGCTATAAACGCGGGTGCCGCCGTCGGTAACGGAAATGCAGTCATAATAGGGGAGATCATCCCTCCACTCCCCGATGGCGATTCCTTGTGAGAACAGAGACGAGGAAAGGAGCAAGTAAAGGAGGATAAGAGAAGGGCGGTAACGTAATTTCATGTTGCGGGAATTAAGGATCAACCTTTCTTATTAACTGAATTACACTGCATTTATTGTGAATTTAGGCAGTGTTCACTGGATCATCCCGGCAGCTACCGTCTCATTCGTGCCTTCGTCGATCAATATCAGGCTCCCGGTGATGCGGTTCCGGGAATACGGATCATAAAAGAGCGGGGAGGTGGTATGAATACGAACGGAGGCTATGTCATTCAGGTTGACTGTGCTGTTCCCGGTTTGTTTCTCCAGGGTATTGATATTCAGGACATAGTTCACTTCCCGGATCAGGCAACGGAGCTCGGCCGTCGTGTGTTTTACGATGTACCGGGAATCAGGCAGGAGGGGACGGTTACTCATCCAGCAGATCATCACATCCATCTCGCTTCCCTGGTGCGGAGGGAATTTTTCCTGGACGATCATATTCCCCCGGCTGATATCGATATCGTCCTCCAGGCGAAGGGTGACGGAAAGCGGCGGAAAGGCTTTTTTCAGGGATCCCTCGAAGGTATCGATGGAAGCAATACGGGTGGAAATGCCCGACGGAAGTACCATCACCGGGTCGCCGGGACGGAAGACCCCTCCGGCCACTCTCCCTGCATACCCCCGGTAATCATGGAATTCATCCGATTCCGGGCGGATGATGTATTGCACCGGGAACCTTCCTTCCGTCATGTTATAATCCCTTGAGATCGGCAGGGTCTCCAGCATATTCAGCAGGGTGCCCCCGGTAAACCAAAGCATGTTGCGGGAAGGCTCCACGACATTGTCCCCGTGCAAAGCGCTGATGGGAATGAAATGCACATCCTTGCCCTTGAAGACCCTCCCGGTGAACTTTTTAAAATCTGCCCGGATTTTCTCAAACGGCTCCTGGAGGTAATCCTGCAGGTCCATCTTGTTGATGCAAACGATGATATGCGGGATCTCCAGCAAGGAAGCGATATACGCATGCCGGTGGGTTTGTTCGGTCACCCCGTTCCGTGCATCGATCAGGATGATCGCGGCATTGGCCGTTGAAGCTCCGGTGACCATGTTCCGCGTGTACTGGATATGACCGGGGGTATCCGCAATGATGAATTTTCTTTTCGGGGTGGCGAAATAGCGGTAGGCCACATCGATGGTGATCCCTTGTTCCCGTTCCGCCCGCAGTCCGTCCGTCAGGAGAGCGAGGTTCAGATGCTGGCTGCCTTTTTTCAGGCTGGCCCGCCGAACGGCATCCAGCTGGTCCTCAAAGATGGATTTGCTGTCGTAAAGCAAACGGCCGATCAGGGTGCTTTTCCCGTCGTCCACACTGCCCGCCGTGGTGAAGCGCAGCAACTCCATGCCGAGGTAGGCCTCGTTGGAAAAATCCGTTGTTTTCTTTTTCAGTGAATCCCGGGTCATCCCTGCCAGTTTAAAAATATCCTTCTTTTTTCCGGTCTTCCATAGCGGCATCGGAACGCTGGTCGTCATACCGGCCACCCCGTTCCGTGATCCGGGTGGCCGCGATCTCCTGAATAATATCCTGCAGCGTATTCGCCGTTGAGAGGGTCAGTCCGGTGCAGGTGATGTCGCCGACCGTCCGGCAGCGGACCCTTTTTTCTTCCACTTTTTCAGTAGGCTTCATCTTCATGAAAGGAGCCCAGGCCAGCCAGACGCCATCGCGGTTGAACACTTTCCGCACGTGCGTGAAATAAATGCTCGGTAGCTCTATCTTCTCCTGCAGGATATACTGCCAGATATCCATCTCGGTCCAGTTGCTGATCGGGAAGACCCGGAAATGCTCGCCGAGCCTTTTTTTCCCGTTGAACAGGTTCCACAGCTCCGGGCGCTGGTTCTTCGGATCCCACTGACCGAATTCATCCCGGTGCGAAAAAAACCGCTCTTTCGCCCTTGCCTTTTCTTCGTCCCTGCGGCCTCCCCCGATGGCGGCGTCGAATTTATATTTTTCCACCGTATCCAGCAGGGTGACGGTTTGCAGCACATTGCGGCTGGCATTGTACCCCTGCTCTTCGGTCACTCGCCCCGTATCGATCGATTCCTGAACGGAACCCACGATCAGCCGGGCATTGAATCTTTTCACCAGGTCATCCCGGAAAACGATCGTTTCTTCGAAATTGTGGCCGGTATCGATATGCAACAAAGGGAACGGGAGGGCAGCCGGCCAGAAAGCCTTCCTGGCCAGGTGAACCAGGACAATGGAATCCTTTCCGCCGGAAAACAGGAGAACGGGCCGCTCAAACTGGGCTGCGACCTCCCGCATGACAAAAATGGCTTCCGATTCCAGTTCGTTTAAATGATACAGCTCCACTGCTACGACTTCCCCAGGATTCTTTTCAGTACTGATTTTTTATCCGCCTGCCGGTCTTCCGAGTAATACCCGTACCCGTATCCGTATCCATACCCGTACCCGTATCCATAGCCATACCCGTATCCATACCCGTACCCATATCCGTAGGAGCTTTTGGTCAGCTTAACGTCATTGATCAGGATCGCCAGGTTGGGCAGGTTCCTTTTTTCAAGATCCTTAACGACAGAGCCGAAGATCTTCTTGTGCGTATAATTCTGACGTACCAGGATCAGGTTGGCATCGGTGTGTTTCATCAGCAGGAAGGCATCGGTCACGAGCCCGATGGGAGGAGTATCGATGATGATAAAATCGTACATCTGCTTCAGCTGGCTGAACAATTCCGAAGTTTGCTCGGAAGCGATCAGCTCGGAAGGATTGGGGGGGACCGGCCCTGCCATGATGATGTCCAGGTTCTCAATGCCCGATTTCTGGATAATGTCGTTCAGCGAGCTTTTACGGATCAGGAAGGAGCTGATCCCTTCGGCATTCGACAGCCCGAATTCCTGGTAGATTTTTGGTTTCCTGAGATCGAACCCCATCAGGAGGGTTTTCTTGCTGTACATGGCGAAAATACAGGCGAGGTTGACGGCGCAGAAAGTCTTTCCGGTGCTTACCATATCCGAGGTCAGCAGGATCACCTGCTTCTCCTTCCCCTGCAGGAGATATTGCAAATTGGTCCGCACCGACCGGAATGACTCAGCGATGGACGACTTGGGGGCATCCATCACGACGACCTTGCTGTCGCGATCGCTGTGGATGATATGTCCGATGATAGGCAGCCGGGTGATCTTCTCCACATCTTCCCGTTCCACGATCTTGTCGTTCAGATATTCCCGACCCAGGATTAATATCAGCGGCAGCACCAGGCCGATGATCAGGGCGACAATATAATTCAGGCTCTTCCTGGGAGCTACCGGGGCTTCGCTCCCGATCACGCGGGCTTTGTCGATGATCTCATTATCCGCCAGGTTGGAGGCCTGGGTGATGGCAGCCTCCGATCTTTTTTGCAGCAGGTAGGTATAAATGGCGTCGGTCAGCTTGAACTTGCGTTCGATGCCGAACAGGACCCGCTGGGTTTCCGGAAGCTGGCTGATCCGCTGGGAAACGGCTTCGATCCTGCCGTCCAGATCCTTCATGGCGATGGTATTCGTATTGATAGCGCCCTTGATATTCTCATAGAGCGCATTCTTGGTGGTGGCAATCTGCGTGTCCAGCGATTTCAGCGAGGGGCTGTTCTCCTTGGAATACTGTGCCATCTCGTTCCGGTTCGTGTACAAGGTGGTCAGACTGATGGTCAGCTGGTTCAGCAGCGGATCCTGAACTCCCATCGAGGAAGGGACGATCAGCTGGTCGAGACCCTGGTTCTTTTCCAGGTATTCCTTCAGGTTGTTCAGGTATTTGGATTGCACCAGCTGCTTGGCTTTCTCATCCTGCAGCTCCATCATTTTATCGAAGACCTGCTTCGATTCATCATCCATGTTCATGATCTCCTTGTCGGTCCGGAATACCTGGAGCGCTTTCTCGGAAGCATAGAGGGTATCGGCGATCCCCTTCAGTTCATTATCAATGAATGAAATGGTACGAGCGGATACCATATTCTTCCGTTCGAGCCCTTTCGCAATATATTCCTCGGCAAAGGCATTCAGGTAATCCACCATTTTCTCCACATTCGAACCGCGTAACTTGATCTCCACGATAGAGGCATCCTTGTTGATCGGGTCCACCTTATAGGAACGGAATTCGGAGACCAGGCCGTCATAATCACGCAGGACGAAATAATAGGTCTGGTTGATATCCGAGGCCTGATTGAAGTTGGAATTCAGGACGACCTGGAATTTAAAGTCCGGGGTAATCACTTCCTTCCCGTAAGGCAGGACCTGGTTGAAATTGATCACGTCCTTCTTTCCGGGGTTCCCGACGATCTCTTTTTTCGAATAATTATAGTAATTCACGTTCTCTTCCTTCACTTCCAGCCGGTACTCTCCTTTGGAAAGAATCGTAAGGTCGAACCGGACATTATAAGGCTGGGGATACGAAGTATCCAGCACAACGGTGAAGGGGGAATTCCTGTACAGTTCTTTGGAGATGAAATTCTCCTCTTTGTAGTAAGACACCTCGAACCCGGTCTTGGTCACCGTCCGGAAAGCAAGCTGATAGGAAGTAAGGATCCCCATTTCATTCTGAAGGTTCTGTATATTATTGAATCCGAACCCGATAAAATCCTGGGGGTTGAGGGTATTTTCAGATTTTTCCTTGATCAGGACCGTGGTTTTTACTTCATAGACCGGTCGGGTATACTTGTTCACCAGGTAAGCGATCACCAGGGAGAGGAAAACGGTCAGTACAAACAAATACCAAAAATGAAGGATCTTGTAAAATATGACCTTGTAGTCAACCGGCTGTTGCTGTTGTTCTATTTCCTGGAGATTCTCGTTCACGGCAAATTATCTTTCGAAATAATTGATTAATAAAAGGGCGGTTGATATTGCCCCGAAAACCAGGCCCCAGGGGAAGGTCGCCGCTCCCCACCGCTTGATCCCCAACGGCGCGGCATATACGATGTCGTTGGGTTGCAGGATGAAAAATTCCGAGTTCAGAATCTTGTCGCTGGTCATATCCACATAGTGGACCTGGGAGCCATCGGGCCCTTTGCGGATGATGGCAATTTTATTCCGGTTGGCAAACTCCGTAAGGTCATTGGCGAGCGACACTGCCTCGAACAGATTGATCCGGTCCTGGTAAACATTATACTGCCCGGGTTTATTCACTTCCCCCAGGATCGTGATCCGGTAATTCGCCATTTTGACGACGACCACGGTTTCCTTCAGGTATTCATCCACGAGGTTTTGAAGCAGCCGCTGCACATTTTCAAGGGAAAGGTCCCTGACAAAAACCGATCCCAGGATTGGAAGCTTGACATACCCAGAATCGCTGACGGTATAACCGTTCAGGTACAGGTCGGCTTCCGAGGTCTGCTGGCTGGTACTGGTCCCGATCCGGTTGAACAGCTGAAAAGTTTTTTCATCCATCGTGTAGATCTTGATATAGAGCACATCGCTGGGCTGAATACGGTAATTGGGTCCCCGTTTGGCTTTATAATAGGTAGTGCTGTCTTGCTTCTGCTGTTTCTGAAGGTATTTGATCTTTTTCTGGGGAACACAGGAACTGAGCAGGGAAACAAGGATCAGAAAAAATACAAACCCTTCCAGGTTTTTTCCTGAAATGATCTTCATAAAGGATGTTTTACCCGGACGGAGCGCCGGAATTTGATTAGAAACCGGGATAATGCGCGTTCAGCCGGGGATGAAATAGCAAAAATAAGATTTTTTGGCGAAATACAAGCCCGTCAGGCAGGAAGGAGCTCACCGATCAGGGTGGCGGAAGTGAAGTTCCGGATCGTCACACGGACATATTCCCCGGGATGCTGTCCGTTTTTGGGAAATACCACCATTTTATTCTGGGAATTCCGTCCTGAGAAATGTGCAGCCGATCGCCTGGAATCACCTTCGATGAGCACCTCGAACTCCCGGTTCAGGTCGGCGCGGTTGCTTCGCAGCGACAGCCGGTGCTGGAGGGCAATGATCTCCTTCAACCTTCTTTCCTTTACCCCGTCCGGAACATCATCCGGGTATTTCCTGGCAGCCGGTGTATCCGGCCGTTCCGAGTACCTGAACATAAAGGCGGCGTCGAACCGGGCCTGCTCCATCAGGGAAAGAGTCTCCAGGTGTTCCTCTTCTGTCTCCCCGCAGAACCCGGTAATGATGTCCGTGGTGACCGTGCAGCCGGAGATCTTCCTGCGAATCGCCTCCACGCGTTCCAGGTAATGCTCCCGTGTGTAACGGCGGTTCATTCGTGCAAGAACCGCATTGCTGCCGGACTGGACAGGCAGATGAACCGAACGGCAGAGGTTCTCGTTTACGGCGATGGCTTCGATGAGTTCGTCCGACAGGTCCTTGGGGTGGGAAGTGGCGAACCGGACCCTGAGCCGGGGATTCACCCGGGCCACTTTTTGAAGAGCTTCCGGGAACCTCAGGATACCGTCCCCTGAATCCCAACGGTAGGAATTGACATTCTGTCCCAGCAGGGTAATTTCCCGGTAACCGGATTCAAATAGTTCCGTTGCTTCCTTTATAATGGAATGGATATCGCGGCTCCTTTCGCGTCCGCGTACCTGCGGGACCACACAATACGCGCAGTGGTTCCCGCATCCGCGCATGATGGAAATGAACGCAGAGACCCCGTTCGTGCCGTATCGTACCGGGGAGATATCCCCGTAGGTCTCCTCAACCGAGAGCAGGGTATTCACTCCCTTTATTCCTGAAACGGCCTGATCGAGCATCAGCGGCAACTGACGGTAGGAATCCGGTCCCGCCACCAGATCAAGCACTTCTTCCTCCTCCAGCAGCTCTTCCTTCAGCCTTTCCGCCATGCAGCCCAGCAGTCCGATCAGCAGGCCCGGTCTCTTCCTTTTCAGCGGGCCGAGAGCATGCAGCCGGTTCCTGATCTTTTTTTCCGCATGCTCCCGGATAGAGCAGGTATTCAGGAAGATCACATCGGCCCTGGCAAGATCCTGAGTCACTTCGTATCCGCCTGCGCAAAGGATCGATGCAACAATCTCGCTGTCAGAGAAATTCATTTGACAACCGTAAGTCTCGATAAATATTTTCTTCATTTTTTGCATGCGGAATCTTCACCTTTTCCGTTGTAAGCCGATTAATGCAAAAAAAGGGGCCACAAAGTTAACCAGAATATCCTTTAGAGGGGGTTTGGATCCCATCCGGGAGTGGGTACGGATGATATTATCCGAATTGTTTTACTTTTGTGGCGGTTTTGCGCCTGGACCAATTGTGCTGATATGGCAAAAAATCTTGTAATTGTTGAATCTCCGGCTAAAGCCAGAACGATCGAGAAATTCCTGGGTAAGGATTTCCTGGTAAAGTCCTGCATGGGGCATGTGAGGGATCTTTCGAAGAAAGACCTGGGGGTGGACATCGATAGGGGATTTCTTCCCAACTATATTGTGACGCCTGATAAAAAAAAGGTCGTCACCGAACTCAAGAAGATCGCGAAGGATTCGGAAGTTATCTGGCTGGCCTCCGATGAGGACCGGGAAGGGGAAGCGATAGCCTGGCACCTGCTGGAAGCGCTGCAAATGGATGAGCGCCGGACCCGCCGGATCGTCTTTCATGAGATCACGAAGCCGGCCATCCTGGAAGCCATTGAGAATCCAAGAAGCATCGACCGGAACCTGGTGAATGCCCAGCAGGCCAGAAGGGTCCTTGACCGGCTCGTCGGATTTGAGCTTTCCCCGCTGCTCTGGAGAAAAATAAAGCCATCCTTGTCGGCGGGAAGGGTCCAGTCGGTTGCCGTCCGGCTGATCGTGGAAAGGGAAGAGGAAATCAAAGGATATCAGACCACCTCCGCCTACCGGGTGCTGGCCGATTTCATGATTTCGGAAGATTCAAAGCCGTGCTGCCTTACCGCCGAACTGAATAAAAGATTCGCTACCCGGGAAGAAGCGCTTGCTTTCCTGGAAGCCTGCCGTTCGGCAAGGTTCACCATCGAGAATATAGAAACGAAACCTGCAAAAAAATCCCCGGCCCCGCCTTTTACAACCTCCACACTGCAGCAGGAAGCCAGCCGGAAGCTGGGCTTTTCGGTCGCCAATACCATGCGGATCGCCCAACAACTGTATGAATCGGGGAAGATCACCTATATGCGTACCGACTCCGTCAACCTTTCCAAGCTGGCGCTGGCCATGGCCCGGAAAGAGATAACGGAAACGTTTGGCGCCAAATATGTTAAAACCAGGCAGTTTACAACCCACACCAAAGGGGCCCAGGAGGCGCATGAGGCGATCCGGCCCACTTACCTGGAAAACCGCGGGGTGGAAGGAGACAGCTCCAGGAAAAAGCTTTACGACCTGATCTGGAAAAGAACCATTGCCTCCCAGATGGCAGACGCCCAACTCGAAAAGACCAACATTACCATCGGCATTTCCAATGCGCCGGAGAAATTCATTGCCCAGGGAGAGGTCATCAAGTTCGACGGGTTCCTGAAAGTGTACCGTGAATCGGTCGACGAGGATGAAACAGAGAACCAGGAAGGAATCCTGCCCCCGGTTAAGGAAGGATCTTCACTGGGTCTTATCGAAATGCAGGCGCAGCAACGGTTTTCACAGCGTCCGCCCCGGTACACCGAAGCAAGCCTGGTTAAAAAACTGGAAGAGCTGGGTATCGGGCGGCCTTCTACCTATGCCCCGACCATCTCGACGATTCAAAAAAGAGGTTATATAGTCAAGGAAGACCGGGAGGGGAGCATCCGGGAATTTACGGTCCTGCATTTAAAAGAGGACCGGATTTCGGAAAAGGTGAAGACGGAGAATACGGGCTATGAGAAGGGAAAGCTGTTCCCGACCGATATCGGTACCCTGGTAAACAGCTTCCTGGTTCAGCATTTTGAGAATATCCTGGATTATAATTTCACTGCTACGGTGGAGGAGGAATTTGATGAGATCGCCGAAGGCAAGCTGGTATGGAATGAAATGATCCGCGAATTCTACCAACCCTTCCATGCACAGATCGGGAAAACCCAGGAACAATCGAAAAAAGTCAGCGGGGAAAAACTCCTCGGGAAAGATCCTGCCGGCGGTGAAAATATATATGTTAAGATCGGGCGCTTTGGACCGATGGTGCAAAAGGGGGAAGCAGCCGGACAGGAAAAGCCTAAATTCGCTTCCCTGCGCAAAGGACAGAGCATCGAAACCCTTACCCTGGAGGAAGCCCTGGACCTCTTTAAGCTTCCGCGGAACCTGGGCACTCATGAAGAAGCCGAAGTGATCGTTTCCACCGGGAGATTTGGGCCCTATATCCGGCATAAAGGCGAATTTTATTCATTGGGCAAAGATGATGATCCGCTTTCGGTAACGTTGGAAGACGCGCTCCGGATCATGAAGGAGAAAAAAGAGAAAAAAGCAGGGAAGGTGATCCGGGAATTCCCGGAAGAAAAAGGATTACAGGTCCTGAACGGAAAATTCGGCGCCTATATCCACTACCATAAGAAGAATTTCAGGATCCCTAAAGGCAAGGACCCCGCCTCCCTGAGCCTCCAGGACTGTCTGGAGATCGTCGGGACAGGGAAACCCTCGCAACCGAAAAAAAGTATAAAGAAAAAATAAATCAGCTTACTCCCCGATTTCCCCATGGAGCTATCCTCCTTTTTTGAGCCGGTCGACCTGATGGATTTCCAGTATGCGGGAGATACCGAAGGTCATTTGAAAATAGGTGACCTGGTGACCACCTTCCTGAATCCAAATGATTTCCCCGATTATACCGGGGCCGATGTGGTTATCTTAGGAGTGCGGGAGGACCGGAATGCCATCGGCAATGAAGGATGTAGCGACGCTCCCGATTTCATCCGGCGATATCTGTACAATCTTTATCCGGGGACCTTCAGGCTGAAGATCGCGGACCTGGGAAATATCCGTCAGGGGCACGCCGTCTCGGATACTTACTTTGCGCTTTCCACGGTGGTCGCCGAGATGCTGAACCTCAACATCCTGCCGATCATCCTGGGGGGAAGCCAGGATCTGACCTTTGCCAATTACCAGGCATATCAGAATCTGGGGCAGATTATTAATATTGTGTCCATCGACCGGATGTTCGATCTCGGTAAATCGGAAAATGAACTTGATTCCCAATCCTATCTCAGCCGGATCATTCTCCATCAGCCGAACTATCTTTTCAACTATGCCAACGTAGGATACCAGACCTATTTTACCGATCAGGATGCCCTCAAGCTGATGAAAAACCTGATGTTCGACGTTTACCGTCTCGGAATGATCCGTCAGAATCCGGATGAGGCGGAGCCGGTGATCCGCAATGCAGATATGATCTCCTTCGATATCTCCGCGGTGCGGTGGTCGGAAGCGCCCGGGAACGGGAATGCCACCCCGAACGGCTTTTACGGGGAGGAAGCCTGCCAGCTCATCCGTTACGCGGGGCTTAGCGACAAACTGACTTCCATCGGATTTTACGAGATGAACCCGAAACTGGATAAGAACGGGCAGACCGCCCACCTGGTCGCCCAGATGATCTGGTATTTTCTGGAAGGGTTTGCCAGCCGTCCAAAAGATTTTCCTTTCCGGAATGAGGAAGATTACCTGAAATACCGGGTCAATATCCGGGACCACAAGGACGAGCTGGTGTTTTACAAAAGCAAGAAGACCGACCGGTGGTGGATCGAGATCCCGCTGCAGCCTGAACAGCGGATCCGCTACCAGCGCCATTACCTGGTTCCCTGTTCTTACCAGGATTACCAGATCGCCTGCGGCAACGACATCCCCGACCGCTGGTGGATGATGTACCAGAAATTAATGTAACCTTACCCGAGGCGTTCCGGGTGATCGGTGAGAAAACTTTTCCAGCCGGTATACTGCTTTTCCGGATCCGCAGGTTCCCGCTGGAAGAAATGACAGACCGCGGCGGCCAGGCCGTCGGTCGCATCCAGGTGCTCCGGCATTTCTTTAAAATTCAGCAACCGCTGAAGCATGGAAGCCACCTGTTCCTTGGAAGCGTTCCCGTTCCCGGTAATGGATTGCTTGATCTTCCTCGGAGAATATTCAAAGATCGGAAGGGCGCGGGAAAGAGCCGCTGCGATCGCAACTCCCTGGGCCCGCCCCAGCTTCAGCATCGATTGCACGTTCTTCCCGAAGAACGGCGCCTCGATGGCCAGCTCATCGGGGTAAAAATCGCCGATCAGTGTACAAGTCTGTTCAAAAATTTTTTTCAGGCGGAGGGGATGCGATTCTACTTTATTTAATTTTAGCACACCAAGCGTCAGCAGGCGAAGCCTGTTGCCGGTAGCTTCAATGATCCCGTACCCCATGATCGTGGTTCCGGGATCGATTCCGAGAATGATACGGTTCTTACCGGGCATCCGATGTTAAGTAATCAAACAAAGTTAAAGAAATCGCTGAACATCATTTTCCGGGTGCTCATTATCGGGATGACCTGGGGATACATCATCCGGCAGGTGTTCTATCACCGGGAGTGGGATGATCTGCTCCCCGCGTTTTCCAGGATGATGGATCATTCCGGCTGGGTGATCAGCTCCGGGTTGGTCATGATCCTGATGCTCCTGAACTGGAGCCTGGAATCCCGCAAGTGGCAATTCATGATCGGGAAGATAGAAAAAGTAAGCTTTTTCAGGTCGTTCCAGGCTGTGCTGACCGGCGTTTCCATCAGTTCCTTCACGCCCAACCGCATCGGGGAGTATTTCGGGAGGGTGTTTATTCTGGACCGGGCGGGCCATATCGAGGGAATCCTGATCACTATCCTCGGAAGCATGAGCCAGCTGATGATCACCCTGTTCGCCGGTTCCTTTGCCGTCGTCCTGTTCCTGCCGGGGTACCTGGCGGGTTTCGACGAACCGATCTTCTATCTTTACCAGGGGCTGATCGTAGTGGTCGTTATATTTGATCTGCTCCTGCTGCTGCTCTATTTCAACGTACCGGTGCTGGCCGGCTTACGGGAAAGATTACTCAAAGGGAAACGGATGGAAAAGGTCAGGCGGTTTTTTGAGGTCCTGGCCCGCTTCAGCTTTAAAGACCTGGGGCGGGTGATCCTCCTGAGCCTGGTCAGGTATGGAGTTTTCACCGTCCAGTATTTCCTGTTGCTCCGGATATTCAGGGTCCCGGTCCCGTTTACCGATGGAGTGATGATGATCTCCCTGATATTCCTGGTCCTCTCCGTGATCCCGACGATTGCTTTGACCGAACTGGGAGTGCGTGATTCGGCAGCCCTCTTCCTGTTCGGGATCTATTTTTCCCGGGACGGCGGAATGAGTGATGAGATCAGGCTGGGGATCCTGGCGGCGTCCACGGTGCTCTGGATGGTGAACCTGGCCATTCCTGCCGTCATCGGCAGCTTTTTCGTGCTCCGGTTGAAATTCTTCCGTAAAAACACCCACCCTGATCCTGCCTGAAATGACCTCCGCCGGATTCTTCCTGATCCTCTTCCCGGTGGTGGCCGGACTCTATCTCTTCTTCCACGTGGTGGTTATTTGGGGGTTGATTCGGTTAAGGAAGCCGGTTTCCGAAGGAAAAAATATTCTTACCCATGCCACGATCATCCTTCCGGTCCGCAATGAGGAAAAAAATATGGAAGCCTGCCTGGCCGGTCTGGTGGAAAATGAGAACCCGGGCCAGCCGGAAATTATTGTAGCGGATGACCACTCCTCCGACCGTACTGCGGAAATCGTCCGGAAGTTTATCGGGCTCCACCCGACTTTGCCGGTCAGGCTTTTGCTGCCTGCTGATCATTCCCCGGTGGGCGGATCGAAAAAGGAAGCTATCGCATGGGCGATGAAATTCGCGACCGGCGAACTGATCCTAACCACAGATGCAGATACGGGAAGAGGAAGTAAGTGGGCGCGGAAGATCCTGGAATTTTATGAGGAAAAGAATCCGAGAATGATCCTCGGGCCGGTTGCATTCACAGGGGAAGATACGTTCTTTTCGGTGCTGCAGTCCCTTGAGTTCATGGGGCTGATGGGAGTCACGGCCGGAGCCTGCCGGGCAGGACTCCCGGTCCTCTGCAACGGGGCGAACCTGGCCTATGAAAAGCAGGCGTTTTATGAGACGGGAGGATTTTCCGGCAATGAAGCGACGGTCTCCGGCGACGACATGTTCCTGATGATAAAGATCAGAAAGAGATACGGAGCTTCTTCGATCCAATTCCTTCTTTCGCACGATGCGGTGGTGACTACCGGGCCCGCATCCGGATTCCGCGAATTTCTTCACCAGCGGATCCGCTGGGCGTCCAAAAGCAGGAAATACAGGGATCCTCTGGTAACATCCGTGGCCCTTATCACATGGCTCCTCAGTTTCTTCCTGATAGCGGGTTGTGCTGCCGGTATTTTCAATGCCGTTGTTTTGAAGATCTCGCTTTTGATCTTAACAGTGAAAATACTGGTCGAATTTTATCCGGTGGCTTTTATGGCCGGTTTCTTTCATAAAAGCAGGATGCTGTGGTTATACCCGGTAGCGGCGTTCCTGAATATATTTTATACGGTGGGTATCGGGATCGCTTCCCTGTGGGCTCCTTTCCAATGGAAGGGCCGGAAGATCAGCGCGGTTTGTTGAGAAGGGCTTCAGCCAGGACCAGGTCGGAAGGATAGGTGATCTTAATGTTATCGGGATCTCCCCGGAAAAGATGAATTTTCCCGCCAACGGCCTCTGCAACCGTGGCATCGTCCGTAAAATCTTCCCCTGAAGCCCTTTCATAAGCCTGCCGGATTTCGGACAACCGGAATACCTGCGGTGTCTGGACGATTTTCAGCTGATCCCGCGGAAAGGGTTCATTCAGGCCGATGGTGACCCACCGCACCGATTCATTCACGGGAACTGCAGGAACGGCATTCCCGAATTTCTTCGCTTCCCGGAATGCTGCCCTGATCGTGGACCCGGAGATCAGCGGCCGCACCCCGTCATGAATAGCCACCAGGCCTGTGCCCGTCACCAGCTTGAGGGAATTTCTGACGGAAGCGAACCGGGTTTTACCCCCTTTGGCCAGCTTATGGGGGATGAAAAAACGGTGTTTTTTGCAAAGATGCTTCCACGTCGGAAGATCACCGGAGGGAAGCGCCACGACGATTTCCAGGTCTTTATTGAACCGGTAAAAAGCACGGATCGAGTGCATCAGCACCGGTAAGCCGCCAAGCGGCAGGAATTGTTTCGGAAGCGAGGACTTCATCCTAGTCCCTTTTCCGCCAGCAACAATGATCACGCTGTGGGAATCCAAAGGCTCAGTTATAGGATAAGCATCGGGTTGCCGTAGGTAAAGAATTTATATTTCTTTTCCACGGCCACTTCGTAAGCTTTCATGATAAAGTCATACCCTCCGAATGCGGCGGTCAGCATCATCATCGGGGTTTGCGGAAGATGGAAATTGGTGATCAAAGCATTGGCGATGCTGAATTCATAAGGCGGGAAGATGAAGCGGTTCGTCCATCCCTTATTCGCCTTAAGGTTGCCGGAGATCGTCACGGAAGATTCGATGGCCTTCATGGTGGTGGTTCCCACGGCGACGATCTTTTTCTTGGCTGCCTTTGCCTTATTGACAATGTCGGCGGTATGTTCATCGATATAGAATTCTTCCGAATCCATCTTATGCTTGGTAAGATCCTCCACGTCAATGGTCCGGAAATTCCCGAGACCTGTGTGAAGAGTGATCTCCGCAAAGGTCACCCCCTGGAGTTCCAGACGCTTCATGATTTCACGGCTGAAATGAAGGCCGGCTGTCGGGGCGGCAACCGCTCCTTCATGCTTTGCATAAATCGTCTGGTAACGCTCTTCATCTTCTGCCGTGGCGGGCCGGTTATGAATTTTAGGAAGGGGAGTTTGTCCCAGTCGCTGAATAGTCTTCTTGAATTCTTCATAGGGGCCGTCGAACAGGAAACGGATGGTGCGCCCGCGGGAAGTCGTGTTATCGATCACTTCCGCCACCAGCGTATCGTCGTTGCCGAAATAAAGCTTATTCCCGATCCGGATTTTCCGTGCAGGATCTACCAGCACGTCCCATAACCGCGAATCCCGGTTCAATTCCCGCAACAGGAACACTTCGATCTTGGCGCCCGTCTTTTCCTTTTCTCCGTAAAGCCTGGCCGGGAATACCTTGGTGTTGTTGATGATCATGACATCCCCATCGCCGAAGTATTTCAGGATATCCTTGAAATGCTTGTGCTCGATCGATTGTTTTTTTCGGTCGAGAACCATCATCGGAACCTCATCACGTTGCTTGGAGGGGTGGTTTGCAATTAGTTCCGGCGGCAGGTGAAAACGGAATTGCGATAATTTCATATATAAATATGGTGATTTTTGGGGTGCAAAGTTAATTCAAAACGGAGGCGAAGTCAAGGAAATTGAGCATGAAATAACAGCAGGAATGAACTTCAGCTACCCGAACAGACCGGTAATATCCTGTCCCTCTTTCAACTGGTATCCCAGGACCCCTAAGCCGTTTGCTGCCCTTACATGCTCTTCCGTATCGTCAATAAACAGGGTTTCAGACGGAATCAAGCCATTCTGTTCCAGCACTAACCGGAAAATGGCAGGATCGGGCTTGCGCAGGTGGACCTGGAAGGAGAAATAAGCCTTTTCGAAGAGACCGTCGAAATCTTTATACCCGGTTTGCTGCTGAAATGCCTTCAGGAAATGCTGATAATGGATCTCGTTGCTGTTGCTGAGCAGGAAAATCCTGTAGTTGCGTCGGATCGATTCAAGCAGGTGAATCCTGGCCATGGGCATCCCGGTGAGCAGCGCATTCCATGCCTCATCAATAGCCGCATCGGAGGGAGAGGATGGATAATGATCCCGGATGGCACTCCGGAAACCGGCGGGAGTGATTTCGCCGGTTTCCAGCTTGCCCACAAGGTCTTCCCACATCGCGGTCGTTTCTTTCTCATTTACCGGAGGAATCTCCCTGGGAGGACCGAATGCATTGAATTTTTTTTCTGTCCGGGGAATATCGAGGTCGCAGATCACGCCCCCGAAATCAAAAATAATATTCCTGATCTTATCCCGGCTTGGAACCACCGTACTCAGCATGGCCATACTTACCGGATCAGGGTTACAGTTCCTATCGTACTGGGCTCGCTCTTTCCGTTATCGGAACCCTGCCAGATGGTATCGTCACTGAATACCGCCACCACTTTCCATGCATAGGTTCCTTCAGGCATGGGCTGTCCCTTGTAGGTTCCATCCCATCCCTCTGCAGGCCTGCCGTAGAGATCCAGCTTATCGGATTCCCACAAGAGGTGACCCCAGTTGTCCCAAACCTGGATATGGTATTCCTTCAGGTTCACCCCGACAGGCTTGAACAAACGCACTCCTTCATACGGGCTCTCCGGAGAGAACGCATTCGGAATGAACAATCCCTTGAAGAGCATCTCGTACTTATAATACGTGGTATCGGTGCAGGAGTACTGGTTATCCGTGATCAGGCGTATGATATAAGTGCCATCTTCCGAATAGGTCACAACCGGGTTCTCTTCGGTGGAGGTTTGACCATTTCCAAAGTCCCAATCGAAAGTGGTGGCACCCAGCGACTGGTTATTCAACTGGATCTTCCCGGGTCTGCCGTTCAGATCATCTGTAAGCGTAAAGGCCGCCGTCGGCGAAGGGTTCACATGAATCGTTGAATCACAGGAATCGGAGCATCCATTGTAATCCCGGACCTGAAGCTTAACCAGGTAATCGCCTTCCCTCAAATACTGGTGTGTCGGATCCTTTTGCAGGGAGATATTCTGGCCGGAGCCTTTATCTCCAAAGTTCCACATCCAGTAAGACATCAGGGTATCTGCCAGCTTAGATATGTCATTGAAGTAAATGGGATGTGCGCTGCAGGCCGGCGAATTGCTGAAGTCTGCTTTCGGGATACCATATACCCGGGTTATCTTGACCAGTGAATCCTTACAGCCAAACTCATTCATGACCACCAGGTGAACCGGATAGCTACCGGACGTATCATACTGATGGGTAGGATTCTTCAACGTGGAGACATTTGCTGAACCTGACACAGGTTCGCCGAAGTTCCAGTTCCATACCGTGATGGGCTCTCCGTAAGTCCAGGAGGTGTCGTGGAAGATAGTGGCAGTGTGCATACAAACCAGATTGTTTGAGAAGAAGGCTTCCGGCGTCGGGTGGACGATCACTGCCTGAGTGGAAGAATCGGCGAATGCCACGGAGTTGATCATCGCCTGGATAATAAGCGTGACACTGTAATTGCCTGCATTTGCATAGGTATGGTGAATAGTGGGTGCAAATGTTGTATAAAGCGTATCCGTGCCGTCACCCCACTTCCAGTACCAGCTTGAGATACTACCCGACGGACGGGAACTGTCGGCAAACATAACTTCAGTCCTTGCACAGGAAAGTTGATCCTTCGAGAAGGAAGCCGACAGGCAGGAAACCTGCTGGACAGGCTGCGATACGGTATCCTCACAACCATTCGCATTCGTTACGGTCAGGATGACCAGATAATTTCCGGGAACCGCATATGTATGAGTAGTATTGCCGGGTCCCGGCGCATTGATCACCACCGGGGGCGTTCCGTCACCGAAATTCCATTCCCATTTCAGGATGGTACCGCCACCCGCACTTGAAAGGTCGGTGAAGTATACAATTGTGTCGCAAGGCTGCGTGGAGGCGGCAAACTGAGCGATGGGCAATCCGCGGACCACCACAACCTTGTATACACTATCCTTGCAGTTATCCCAGTCTGTGGCTGTCATTTTAACCGTGAAGGTACCTGCATGAGTGAAAGTATGGACCGCATGGTAGATATGGGAGATATTTGAGGATCCGGATGCCGGATCACCAAAATCCCAGGTTATATAGAACAAGGAATCACCCGGTGTAAGATCCTGCGGGGTAAAGTGGGTCGGGTTCAGGTAGCAGGCAGTATCGTTATTGAAGGTGAAAGCAAAGGCTGGCTTTACATATACACTATCGAATATGGTGTCCTTACAACCATAATTATCCGTGACTTCCAGCGAAACCACATACGTGGTATCCGTGACGGAGAAGACATAAGTCGGGTCGGGAGCATTCGAATGATACCCCGGTTCGAAGGTCCACCAGCGATCGACAATTACCGATCCCTGTCCGGTCGACTGATCCTGGAATTGTACGGTTCCGCCCGGGCAGAAGAGACTGTTGTACGTGTATGCGGCAGTTGGGGTGGGCCTTGCCACGACCGCCTGGGATATGGAATCTTTACAGCCGCCAAGATTCGTTACAGTAAGTGTGACATTGTAGGTGCCGGCAACCTGATAAGCGTGCTTCGGGTTTTGAATTGTCGCAGGCGGCGTTCCGTCGCCGAAGTTCCATAGCCAGCCGACGATCTGACTGTTGGGGGCAACTGAGAGATCGGTAAACTGCGTGGAATCCTTTACGCAGGTCGGGGTGAATGAGAACAATGCCTCCGGCTTTGCGCTGACACTGACCATTATTAGGGTATCGTCAACACAGCCTCCAGAATTGGTTATCGCCAGAGTTACCATATAGTTTCCTGGAGTTGAATAAGTATGGAGAGGGTTCTGCAGGGTCGAAATGTTATTTGTACCGGATGAAGGATCGCCAAAATGCCAGAGCCATGCAACCACGGTACCAAAGTTCGCTATGGACTGATCCGTGAATTGGGTCGGGTTTTCGGAGCAGGCAGTGTCGGCACTGAAATTAGCCTGCGGACTCTGGTTCACCGATACATTCTTCGTGATGGTAGACGAGCACCCGTTGATGTTGGTGACGGTAAGATGTACCTGGAAGGAGCCCGAATGGGTAAAGCTATGGGTCGGGTTCTGAAGGGTCGAGGTGTTGTTTGTACCGGAACCCGGGTCACCGAAGTTCCACAGCCACTGGTTGATGATGCCACCACCGTTGGACTGGGAGATATCGGTAAACTGCATGGGAATAAATTCGCAGGCGGACGGCCCGGTTATGAAATTCGCGATGGGCAATGCGCTGACGGGCACGGGCAGTTGCTTTGTGCTAATGCAACTGTCGGAGGTGTGGATCGTGAGAGTGACGATATAGAGACCGGGAGCGGAGTAGGCATGAGACACGCTGGGATTACCCGGGAAGTTGATGGAGAGACCGGAACCATCACCGAAGTTCCAGGTCCATTTGACAATATACCCCTGGGGAGTGGTGGAAAGATCGGTAAAGTGGACGGTATCTCCCACACAATTAGGTGTGTTGGTGGAGAAGAGGGCAACAGGACTGCAAAGCACCTTGACCATTTTGATAGTATCCCCGATACAGCCAGGAGAACTGGAGACGGAGAGGTGGACAGTATAGGTACCGCAAATGGCATAGGTATGGGAAGGATTGACCAGGGTAGAGGTCTGTCCATCGCCGAAATTCCAGAGGTACTGCAATGCAGCGCCGGAACCGTTAATGGTCTGATCGGTGAAGGAAGTCGGATAGCCCACACAGGCGGTATCTGCAATGAAATTGGGAGTTGGAGGAGTGCCGACGATAATTGTTTTGAAGATCGTATCGGAGCAGCCGATGATATTAATGACCACTTCCCGGACCGTATAGGATCCCGGTGCCGAGAACTGGTGGGTTGGATTGGTGAGGGTAGAGACGTTACCGGTACCGGAGGCAGGATCCCCGAAGTTCCAGTTCCACTGGTTAATGAGGTAGCCACCGGTAGCCTGAGACTCATCGGTGAAGGGCACGGGTACCATGGAACAGTTAGAGTTGGGGAAGGAGAAGTCAGCTACCGGGGCAGGAGCGCTGCTGACGACATGTTCGACAAAAGCACTGCAACCGGAGGTAAGAGTTACGGTCAAACGGACGGTATGCGACTGGGCACTTCCCAGGAAAATATGGGAGATATTCGGGGAAGCCGGGGCAATGATGGTCACCGGGGCAGAACCGTCGCCAAAGTCCCAGGTCCAGCTGGCGATCGATTCATTAT
>DATJQF010000042.1:0-5222 GCA_035505995.1 Bacteroidales bacterium | reverse complement strand
CCTCCGGGAATACGACCTGAAGGCAAAGGGGGTCGACAACCAGCTTGCTTCCGACGGCGAGCTGATGAAAGAGATGATCTTCCGGATCCTTCACTGATCCTCTTCGATGCGGTAATTGAATTCCTGCGAGCGATACGTCTCGTCGATCACCTGGCGGTATTTTTCCTGGATGAATTTCCGCCGGAGCTTCAGCGTGGGAGAGAGTTCCCCGGTCTCCACCTTCCATTCGTCGGCCAGGAGCCGGAATTTTTTTATTTTCTCGGTCTGCCCGAGATCCAGGTTGAACCGGTCCACCTCCCGCTTGATCCGCGAGCGGATCCGGGCATTGGCGATCACCTGGTCGAAGCTGATGAAGGGAACCTTCTTCAGTGCGCACCAGCTTCTCAGGTGCTCGAAGTTGGGCACGATCAGGGCGGCCGTATATTTCCGGTTCTCGCCGATGATTATGATGTGCTCGATGAACGGGGATTCCTTGAACCGCTGCTCGATGGCCTGCGGTGAGATATATTTTCCGCTGGAGGTCTTGAAGATCTCCTTTTTCCGGTCGGTGATCCTGAGGTATTCCCCGTCCTCGATCTGGCCGATATCGCCGGTATGGAACCAGCCGTCCGGGTCGATCACTTCCCGGGTCCGTTCGGGACGGTTGTAATAGCCCAGCATCACATTCGGACCTTTGCACAGGATCTCACCGTCCTCCGCGATCTGCACCCGGACGCCGGGGATCACCCTTCCCACGGTCCCGAACTTCACCCCGCCCGGATCGAAGGTATATACGGCGATGACCGGGGAAGTCTCGGTCAGCCCGTAGCCTTCCATGACCGGGATCCGGGCCGCCCAGAAGATCCGGGCCAGCCGCGGATGCAGGCTGGCGCCGCCGCTCACCACGATGCGGATCCTGCCTCCCAGGGCCTTTCTCCACCGGATGAAGACCAGCAGGTTGGCGAACCACAGTTTTACGTCGTAAACCCTTCCGCGAACGTGATCCAGTTCAAATTTATGACCCTGCCGCAAGGCCCAGAAAAAGATCACCCGGCGCGGCCACTTCAGGTTGCGGCCCCGGGTGACGATCCGGTCGTAGATCTTCTCCAGGATCCGCGGGACGGTGTCGAAGGTAACCGGACGGACCTCTTTCAGGCATTCCGCCAGCTGATCGAGATCATCCACGTAATAGACCGACATGCCGAAATACTGGTGCATGTAGTTCAGCATCCGCTCATAGACATGGCACAGGGGAAGGAAGCTGAGCACCCGGTCCTTCATCGTGAAATCGGGGATCCGTGCGCAGGCCATGAAATTCGTGATGAAATTCTCATGGGAGAGCATCACTCCTTTCGGTCGTCCCGTCGTGCCGGAGGTATAGATGATCGTGGCCATTTCACCGGGCAGGATGCTTTCGCAGATCTTTTCCAGCCGGGAAGGATCGGCCTGGGCCCGTCCTTTTTCGGCGATCTCCCGCCATCCCGGCAGTCCGCGGATCTTGTCGATGCTGTAAACCCCTTTCAGCGTGGGAACTTCCCTGCAGATATTGCGCACCCTGCGGTAGATCTCGAGGTCGTAAACGAAAAGATATTCCACCCCGGCGTCATTCAGGATATACCGGTAATTTTCCTCGCTGACGGTAGGGTAAACCGGCACCTGGACCGCTCCCGCCATCAGGATGCCCATATCCAGGAAATTCCACTCCGGACAGTTCTTCAGCACCGTGGCGATGCGGGTGCCTCTTTTGACTCCCAGGGACATCAGCCCCAGGCCGAGGTCCCTTGAGTAACGAATATAATCTTCCGAGGAATAAGCGATCCACTTCCCGTCGATCCTGCGATGGAAGGCACCCCGCTTTGACCGGTACTCATCCCGGTAAAGCTCCAGGAGGTCGAATATCCGAGTGACGGGTTTCATCGAACAGCGGGATAGTTAGGCAGTATCCGGAACAGCCTCTATTGAAACAGCTTGTTGATCTTCGCTTCGTATTTTTTCATGATGAAATTTCTCTTCAGCTTCAGCGTCGGCGTGATCTCTCCTGTGTCGAACGTCCATTCGGTATCCAGCAGCTCGAAGGATTTGATCTTTTCCGTATCGCCGAAGCCTTTGTTGAATTTGTCGATCTCCTGGTGGATCCTCTTTTTGATGCGGGGATGGTTGATCATCTCGGAGTTGGTGGTATACTCCACTCCCTTTACGCGGCACCAGGATCTCAGGAAATCAAAGTCCGGGACGATCAGGGCGCCGGCGAATTTCTGGTTCTCGCCGAGCACGATCACCTGGTCGATAAACCGGGATTCGTTC
Source organism: Bacteroidales bacterium (assembly GCA_035505995.1). Lineage (GTDB taxonomy): Bacteria > Bacteroidota > Bacteroidia > Bacteroidales > FEN-979 > DATJQF01. The sequence goes on along the minus strand of DATJQF010000042.1, from coordinate 2,939 downwards.
AGCTTTTCCTCGATCACCTGGGGACTGATGTATTTCCCCATCGAGGTTTTGAAGAGTTCTTTTTTCCGTCCGGTGATCTTCAATTGCCCCTCCGGCTCTATAGTTCCAAGGTCGCCGGTATGGAACCAGCCGTCCGCATCAAAGGCTGCCTTAGTGAGTTCCGGTTCCTTGTAGTAACCTTTCATCACGTTGGGTCCCTTGACGCAGATCTCGCCGTCATCCTCTATTTTGACCTTCACCCCGCGCAGGACCGGTCCCACCGTGCCGAACTTGACCCCATGCTCGGAAAAGTCGCTGACCCCAATGACCGGTGAGGTTTCCGTGAGCCCGTATCCTTCCAGGATATTGATCTTCGCGCAGGTGAACAATCTTCCCAGCCTGGGCTGCAGCGCGGCGCCTCCCGAAACGATGATGTTGATCTTCCCGCCCAACGCTTCCCTCCATTTCACATATACGAGCCGGTCGTAGAGTTTCCGCTTGAGCTCATAGAACCAGCCATTGGCTCCCTTCAGCTCGTAGCGAAGTGCCAGGTGAAATGCCCACCAGAAGATCCATTGCTTCGGCCCTTTCAGCTTTTGACCGGTGCTTACCAGCCGGTCGTAGATCTTTTCCAGGAGCCGGGGAACCGTGGTCAGCATCATCGGCTTCACTTCCTTCATATTTTCGACGATGGTGCCGAGGTTCTCGGCATAATAGATCGAGATCCCGAGGTACTGGTACACATAGTTCAGCATCCTTTCGTAGACATGGCAAAGGGGCAGGTAGGAGAGCGATTTTGCCTCTTCGCCGAACGGCGGGATATAGGAAACCCCGATAAAATTTGAAATTAAGTTATTATGCGTGAGCATCACCCCTTTGGGATTGCCTGTCGTGCCTGAGGTATAGATCAGGGTCGCCACGTCATCCGGCTTTATCGAGGCTTTGATCTTCTCCAGCTGCTCCGGCACCGGATGCTGCTTTCCGAGCTCGATCAGCTCGTTGAGGTTTTTCAGCTCATGATGATCCTTATAGGTGAATACACCTTTGATCGTAGGTATCTCCGGGAGGATATGCTGGATCTTCCGGAGCAGCTCTATCCCGGAGACAAAGACATACCGCACTTCCGCATGGCCCATGATGTATTTATAATCCGCTTCGCTGATGGTAGGATAGATGGGAACATGGATCGCCCCCACCTGCATGACGGCCATGTCCACGAAATTCCATTCCACCCGGTTCTGGCTGATCTGGGCGATCTTATCCCCCGGCTTCACTCCCATCTCCAGGAAGCCGTAGCTGATGTTGTCCACGATCTCCCGGTATTGCCGGATACTGTATTTGACCCAGACGCCATTCTCTTTGGAGGCAATGACATCATCCTTGGGCTTGAACTTTCCTTCATAATAAGGAAGCAAATCGAATATCCGTGTGACTTCCATGGCCGGATGTTTTTGGGAATGATTTATATACCGCTATGCAATAATAAGGAAAATGCCAGAAATGCCAAAAATACCGGGAATGATGACCACGGAACCGTGTTAACAGGTCAACAAGTCACCAGGTCAACAAGTCACCACACTTCGGGCTTTGGACTTCAGACTTCGGACTGCAGACTTCAGACTTCAGAAATCAGTACAGGATGCCCCGAAGTATTCCCCTCCTGCCCAAGCAAAGCGAGGGATAGGAGGGGTGGATTTCGCCGCAGGCGAAAGACGGGGTGGTTGTACTATATTAATTCAGTATTTATAGTTTTATAGATTTTCGTAATAGCCTCGATAATGTCCTCCGGAAAATCAAACACATACCTGTTCTCAATATGAAGGACCTGAATTCCTTGTAATTCCAAATATTTATCCCGCTTTAAATCTCTTTCCATTCCATGAAACGTCGTATGAACAGCGCCATCCAGTTCAATCGCGAGCTTTATTTCCGGACAATAAAAATCAATGATATAAGGTCCGATTGAATGCTGCCTCCTGAATTTTAATCCATATACCTGCTTCCTTGAAATCATTTTCCACAAAACGGCCTCTGCAGATGTTCCCGAATTGCGTAATGACCTTCGCACAAACTTCAATTTTTTCTTATTGCTGATGCGAACCATAAGAAAGGATCATGTCAAAGTTTTTCAACCACCCCGTCTTCCTGCTTCGCAGGAATCCACCCCTCCTATTTCCTGCTGCTATGCACCAGGAACAGGAGGGGAAACAAAAATAATCTTTCCCTTTTGCCCCGATGAGACTTTAATTCCCATATTCGTCATCCGCATATTCCATTATTCGATAATGGCTTTCTGCGACGCCACCATCGTATCGCCGTAGACCAATCGAAAATAATACATCCCCGGCGACCATGCCGATACATTTAGCATCACTTCCTTCTCACCGGGCCTGACCATTTGCTGAAAGACCATTCTCCCCATGGCATCGTAGGCCTGCAGCCATAGATCTTTGTACCGCTGGTGAAAAATGGTGGTAACGGTAAAATGTTCTGTCTTGCTTTCCTTCTGGATGCATTCCGGCATCTCCACATGAAGGATATCACTGGCAGGATTAGGATAGATATGCATCTTTACCTTTTCGGTATTGATCACATTTTCCCGGATCCCGACCTCCACATCGCACTGGAAATACAAAGTGCCTGATTGGATCGAATCCGGGCAAAGGCTATCATAACGGTGTGGCTGGGTATAAATGCTGTCGTATTCGAGATCCTCATTGAGTTTCCAGAGATAGAATATATATTTGTTGCCAAACCAATCATCCGCCACTGTCAAATATTTGCCATCCTGAGTTAATATTGCATCAGTGGGAGTATATTCAGAATGATTCAAGACCTTTTCCTTCTCAATATTAATTGCGGTATCAATTTTGAAGACAGACAAAAAGTTCTCATCACTGTAGAGCTGGTACCCAACGCCCGTAAAAAATACAGAGTCTGAAACTTTTGTTAAAGTTGAA
>DATJQF010000041.1:0-11942 GCA_035505995.1 Bacteroidales bacterium | reverse complement strand
CGACTGGCTCTGTTTTCTCCTGATTGGATTTTATTTTCCCATATAATCCTGTATTTTTGCTATAATTTTAATCCGTATCATTATGGAGGAACAGAGCGGAAAACCGAAATCGAACAGGATCTACCTGTATGCCCTGATTTTGCTGGTGATCATCCTGCTGGCCTGGGTCTTTATCCAGCGCTCCCAGCTCACGAAACTGGTGAATGAAAAAGAGGGCGAGAAGATCGCATTGCAGCATGAGCTGGATTCGGTCGTGGCCGAGCATAACAAGATCAAGCAGGAATACGGGGCGCTCTCCGATTCCCTCGCCGCCAAGGACAGCGTCATCCAGGCCGATGCGATCCAGATCCGGCGCCTCCTCGATACCCAGTGGGAATATAATAAAGTGCGCAAGCGGCTGGGCATGCTCCAGCAGATCGCCCAGGGTTATGTCCGCCAGATCGATTCCCTCTATACCGTGAACCGCCAGCTGGAAGCCGAAAATGAGAAGGTGCGGCAGGATTACCATAACGAGCAGGCCAAGACGCAGTCGCTGATGAAAGACAAGGAAGAGCTGAACGAAAAGATGAACCAGGCTGCCATCCTCCGCGCATACGATGTCACCGTCACTCCGTATAAGTTGAAAGGCGGCGAAAAAGAGCAGGTCACGGATAAAGCCAGCCGGACCGACCGCCTCCGCGTCTGCTTCACCATCGGGGAAAATCCGCTGGTGCAAAAAGGGAAGAAGATCATTTATGTCCGGATCACCCGTCCCGACAACGTCGTCGTGCAGAAGACCAAGTACGACAACTTCATGTTCAACGGACAGTCCCTGCCCTACTCCCTTCGCCAGGATATCCAGTGGGACGGGGCGGCGCAGAACCTCTGCCTGGTGTGGACCAAGCGAGACCAGGATAAGCCTTCCATGAAAGGGACTTATTCCGTAACGGTCTTTACGGAAGACAAGGAGATCGGCACCGGGACTTTCACCCTGAAATAACATGGACGTTTCGAAAAAGCCCAAGCGCATCGGGATCCTGTCGGCGGGCGGTGATTGCCCGGGCATCAATGCGGCGATCCGGGGCGTGGGGAAGACTGCCATCCTGGAATACGGGATGGAGGTGATCGGCATCTCTTCCGGCTTCCTCGGGCTGATCAATATGGAATTCGTGGAGCTGGACGAGAACCAGCTCTCCGGGATCCTCACCGTGGGAGGGACGATCCTCGGCACCTCGAGGGAAAACCCGTTCAAGAAGGGAACGGTATTCAACTCTATCGACAAGCCCAAGCTCATCAAAAAGCATTACCACGAGATGGGGCTCGACGCGCTGGTATGCATCGGGGGCAACGGAACGCAGCGCACGGCCTGCCTGCTTGCGGAAGAGGGACTGAATATTATAGGCATTCCCAAGACCATCGATAACGATGTCTGGGGCACCGATATCACCTTCGGATTCGATTCGGCCCTGAACATCACCACCGAAGCCCTCGACCGCCTGCATACCACGGCCAACAGCCACAAGCGGATCATGGTGATCGAGGTAATGGGCCACCATGCCGGATGGCTGGCGCTTTATTCCGGCGTGGCCGGCGGCGGGGATGTGATCCTGATCCCGGAAATCCCCTATGATATCCAGGTGGTGGCCAAATGCCTGAAGAAAAGGGCCATCAATAAAAAACCCTACTCCATCGTGGTGATCGCGGAAGGCATCTCCGTTCCGAAGGGTGAAACATCCGCCCGGTATATTGCCGCGCAGATCGAGGAGCTGACGGGCCTGGAAACGCGGGAGACGATCCTGGGCTATATCCAGCGCGGGGGAGCTCCTTCCCCGATGGACCGCGTCCTGGCCACCCGGTACGGGGCGCATGCCGTGGAGCTGATCGCCCAGAACAAGTTCGGGCTGATGGTGCGGCTGGACGATAATGAAGTCAATTCGATCCCGCTGAAGGAGGTGGGAGGCAAGCTTCGCACCGTTCCTCTCGATCATACGCTGATCGACAAAGCCCGGAAAATGGGGGTGTGCTTCGGCGAGAAAAGCGCCTAACTGTCAAATTGGATATCCTTCACGTTAAGCTGAAGGGAGGTCACCCCGTTCCATTCGTTTTCTTCGATATGGTAGCAGACGTTGAAAGGGATCCCCTTTTCGATCTTTTCAAAATGGGCGCCCTGCTGGAAAGCGATCCCCGAAAGCGGCAGTCCCGAGATCTCGGGATGGACCACGTACAGCTTGATATGATTGTTCTTGACGATCCGGGTCCCGCCCGCATCCACGATCCCGCGGGTGCGGAAAAGCGGCGACATGTTCCCGGGTCCGAAGGGGGCGAACTGCTTCAGCACCTGGAAGAACCTGGAGTGGATGGCATTCAGCGGAAGGTCTTCGTCGATCTCGATCTCCGGGACGAGTTCCCTGCCTTCCAGCTGCTCGGTCACCACTTTCTCAAAGCGATCTGTGAACGCGGCCAGATTTTCCGGTTTCAGGGAAAGACCGGCGGCATATTTATGACCCCCGAAATGCTCGAGCAGGTCGCTGCAGGAATCTATCGCATCATAAATGTCAAAATCCTTTACCGACCGGGCTGAGCCGGTGACCAGCTCTCCTGAGAGGGTGAGAACCACGGTGGGCCGGTAATAATGGTCGGTAAGTCGCGAGGCGACAATCCCGATCACGCCTTTATGCCAGTCGGGATTATACAGGACCGTGCTTTTGGAATGTTGCAGCTTTTCGTCGACTGAGATCATTTCCAGCGCCTGCTGGGTGGCCAGGGTATCGAGGTTCTTTCGCTCGGTATTGAAATTATTGATCTGTTCGCCCAGCTTCCGGGCTTCTTCGCGGTCCTCGCAGATCAGCAGCTTCACCGAATTGTTCCCGCTCTCGATCCGCCCGGCGGCGTTGATGCGGGGCCCGATCAGGAATACCAGGTCGGTGATGGTGAGCTCCCGGCTGAAGACCAGGTCGCCGTTGGTCTTCGCCCTTTTCTCCATTTTGCTCACGGTCAGGATGGCGTCGAGACCGGGCCGGGGATTGGAGTTCAGCAGCTTCAGGCCATAGTGCGCCAGGATCCGGTTCTCGCCCGTGATATCCACGATATCGGAAGCAATGCTCACCACGACCAGGTCCAGGTAGCGATGCAGCATCTCGAAGGGGATCTGCTTCTTCTGCGCATACGCCTGTATCAGCTTGAACCCGATCCCGCAGCCGGACAACTCCTTGTAGGGGTATCCGCAATCGGGCCGTTTCGGATCCAGTACGGCACAGGCAGGTGGTAATTCACTCCCGGGGCGGTGATGGTCACATACGATAAAATCCACATTTTTCGTCCGGGCATACGAGACCTTCTCCACTGCTTTGATCCCGCAATCGAGGGCGATGACCAGGGAAAAGCCCTGCCCGGCGGCATAATCGATCCCTTTGAAGGAAATGCCGTATCCCTCGGTGTACCGGTCGGGAATATAGAAATCTATCTTGTCGTAGAAATTCCTCAGGAAGGTGAAAACCAGGGCAACGGCGGTAGTCCCGTCCACATCGTAATCGCCGTACACGAGGATCTTCTCCTGGTTCCGGATGGCGGATTCAATGCGCTCAATGGCCTTATCCATATCCTTCATCAGGAAGGGATCATGGAGATCGGAAAGCTTGGGCCGAAAAAAAGATTCCGCCTGTTCATAGGAGTGGATACCCCGCTGGATAAGGAGATTTGCCAGGAAAGGATCGATGTTGAGCCGGTCGGAGAGCTCCTTCACTTGTTTCCGGTCAGCCTGCCCCCGAAGTACCCAGCGTTTTTCCATCCCATACTATTTATCTGGTAAAAATAAAAAAATTTCAGTCTGCGGGGCGGATTAATTTTCCCCCGGCAGATTAATCGGTTTTTTTTCAAAAGGTGAAAGTTTTTCAAAGAATATTTATTGTAAACTTTGCATATAAATCTCCCTCCTATGAAAAAAAATTACCGCTTTTTACTAATGATCCTACTTGCTGCCGGGATGTGCTGCCTGGCCATGACCTCCTGCCGTCGTCAGGTAAAGCCCGTCAATCCTGCTTTTCGCACCTATATCCAGGCGTTTACCTCCGGGATCCTCTCCTGCGAGTCGCCGATCCGCATCCGCCTGAACCAGGATTATGCCGATTCTTCGATGTTCCGGATGACCGAGGACAAGGAATTATTTTCGTTCTCTCCCGGCATATCCGGGAAGGCTTACTGGATCGATAACCGGACGATCGAGTTCCGGCCGGATGCCAAGCTCCCTCCGCACCAGATCTACCGGGGCCGATTTTATCTCTCCCGGTTGATCCGGGTGCCGGATTCATTAAAAACCTTCGAATTCGGGTTCCGGACCATGGCCATGGAATACGAAGTGAAGGCGGAGAATCATAAGGCATACAGCCGCGCCAACCTTTCGAAAGAATACCTGTACGGTACGCTCCGCACGTCCGATGTGGCGGAAGATGCCCGGGTGGAAGAGATGCTGACAGCCGGGCAGGACGGCAGGAAGCTTTCCGTTTCCTGGAGCCATGACGGCAAGAACCATCTGCATATGTTCCGCGTGGATTCCATCGTGCGCGGAGAGAGCGCCGGCTCCGTCAGCCTGGAGTGGAAAGGCGGTCCGATCGGGGCGGAGAAGGACGGATCGATGAAAGTGGAGATCCCGGCCCTGGGAGATTTCTCGTGCCTGGAGATCAGTACGGTCCAGGAAACCGAACAATACATCCTGGTCCGGTTCTCGGATCCGCTCCAGCCGGACCAGCACCTGGCAGGGTTGATCCGGGTGGGCAACCGGATCGACCTCCGGTATTCGATTGAGGATAACGAGCTCAGGATCTACCCGCCGGACCTGAATTCGGAAAAAGTCCGTGTCACCCTGGATGAGGCGATCCGGAATTATTCGGGGAAGAGACTGGGACAGATAGTCACCCGGGAGATCCCGGTGATCAGCACCAAGCCGAATGTTCGGTTCGTGGGCAACGGCGTGATCATGCCCAGCACCAACGGCTGGCTGCTGCCCTTCGATGCGGTAAATCTCCGGGCAGTTGATATCAAAGTGATCCGGATCTTCGAAAAGAATATCCTGCAGTTCCTCCAGGTGAACGAGCTGGACCAGCAGAATGAATTGTACCGGGTCGGGCGCGTCGTGCTCCTGAAAACGATCCCCCTGAAAGGAGTGGTGGACTACGGTCAGTGGAACCGGTTCTCGATCGACCTGAGCGACCTGATCAAGGCCGATCCCGGGGCTATGTATACGATTTCCCTGAATTTTAAAAAGAAATATTCCGTGCTCCCCTGTGCAGGTTCCGGTGGCTCCGGAGATCTCTCGGGAGATCTGACCGTACAGTCGGACCCGGAAGCGGAGAATGAAAAAAACTGGTCCTATTACAGCAGCTACGAGGAAGATAATTACCGCGACGAGGACTGGGACAACTACAAATGGGAGGAGCGGGAAGATCCCTGCAAAGCTTCCTACTATTTCAACAAATCGGTGTCCCGGAATGTGCTGGCTTCCGACCTCGGGATCCTGGCAAAGGCGGGCGATGATGGGAAATACAACATCTTTGTGACCGATCTCATCACCACCCGGCCGGTCATCGGGGCCAAGATCGAGCTGTACAACTTCCAGCTGCAGAAAATGACCGAAGGGTACACCAACGGCGACGGGGTGGCCGTCCTGACTTCCCTGAAAAAACCATTTGTCGCCATTGCAAGAAAAGAAAAGCAGACGGGTTATCTCCGGTTGGGGGACGGAACGGCTTTATCGCTGAGCATGTTCGATGTGAGCGGGCAGCCGGTGCAAAAGGGGATCAAGGGATTCATCTATGGTGAAAGAGGCGTGTGGCGACCGGGAGATTCGCTGTACCTGACCTTCATCCTGGAAGACAAATCCCATCTCCTTCCTCCAGAACACCCGGTGAGCTTCCAGCTGTATAATCCCCAGGGGCAGCTGGTGAACCGGATCATAAGGACCCAATCCCTGAACGGCTTTTACAACTTCAGCACGGCTACCGACCGTGACGCTCCCACCGGCAACTGGCTGGCAAAGGTCCAGGTGGGCTCGGCAGAATTCCAGAAAACCCTGAAGATCGAGGCAGTCAAGCCGAACCGGCTGAAGATCACGCTGGATTTCAAATCGGATAAGCTGGTCCGCGATAAGATACGACCCGTCACCCTGCAGTCGAGCTGGCTGACCGGCGCGGTGGCCCGGAACCTGAAGGCCGTGGTGAACCTGACCCTGACCCGGATGACCGGGGCATTCAACGGCTATCCCGGCTATGTATTTGACAACCCCGGCCTCGGATTTGCCTCAGAGAATATCAATGTCTTTACCGGCAAGCTGAATGAGGAGGGTGCGGCCACGTTCACGCCGCAGATCCATCTGACGCACGTGGCGCCGGGCTTGCTGACGGCCAACTTCGAGACCATGGTCTATGAAGAGGGCGGAGATTTCAGCATCGACCGGTATTCGCTTCCCTATTACCCGTTCAGTTCTTACGTGGGGTTGAAAGTTCCCGAACCGGAACGGTTCAGCCATATCCTCTTTACCGGGCATCCTCAAACCATCGAGGTAGTGAATGTGGACGCCGACGGTAAGCTGATCGTTGCTTCCCACCGCATAAAGGTGGAAATCCTGAAGCTGGGATGGCAATGGTGGTGGGACGATACCGAAGCCGGATCCTCGGCCGACTTCATCGGCATGTCGTATGCGCAACCGGTGGACTCGGGCACGATTTTTACCCAACAGGGAAGAGGCCAGTACACCTTCACGGTCCAGGATGAGGATTGGGGCCGGTACCTGGTGAAGGTGACCGACCGCAGCTCGGGTCATTCGGCCGCCAAGGTGGTGTATCTCGACTGGGAAGGGTATTTCCGGATGCCGGGCAAGGAAAAGCAGGGAGCGGTGATGCTGACCTTCACCTCCGACAAGGAAAGCTATAAAGTAGGCGACAAGGTCCGGATGACCATCCCGACTTCATCAGGAGGACGTGCTCTCGTTACCATTGAAAACGGTTCCAGGGTGCTGCGGTCTTTCTGGGTCCCGACTACGGAAAAATCGACGGACCTCACTTTCGAGACCACCGCGGAAATGTCTCCGAATTGCTATGCTTTTGTCACCCTGCTGCAACCGCATTCCCAGACAAAGAACGACCTGCCGATCCGCCTGTACGGCGTGATCCCCGTCCGGGTGGACAACCCCGGTTCCCTTCTCAAACCGGAGCTGGGCTTGAAAGAGGTGCTGGTTCCCGGGAAGCCCGCCACGATTACCGTCAGGGAAGCCCGGGGCAGGCCCATGACCTATACGCTGGCAGTCGTGGATGAAGGCCTGCTGGACCTGACCCGGTTCAAGACCCCGGATCCCTGGAACAGCTTCAACGCGAAGGAAGCACTGGGCGTGAAAACCTGGGACCTGTTCGACCTGGTGATGGGCGCTTTCAGCGGGGACCTGCAACGGATCCTCAGCATCGGGGGCGACCTCGAAGGCCAGATCAAGGGAAGCCTCAAAGCAAACCGGTTTAAACCCATGGTACGTTTCCTGGGACCCTTCGAACTGAAAAAAGGAGCCACCGCCACACATACCTTCACGCTGCCGCAATATATCGGATCGGTCCGGGTGATGGTCGTCGCCGGGATGAATGGCGCCTACGGCTCGGCGGAGAAGACAGCCTTTGTCAGGAAGCCGTTGATGGTACTGGGCACGCTGCCGCGCGTGCTGGGACCGGGAGAATCCGTCAGCCTGCCGGTTTCCGTGTTTGCCATGGAAAAGAATATCCGGAATGTGACGGTCACGATCCATCCGGATGATCATTTCACCTCCGAAGGTGAAACCTCCCGGTCCCTGACCTTCCAGGCGACAGGGGATCAGCTCGTTCTCTTCCGGCTGAATGTAAAAGAGGTGACCGGAGTCGGAAAGATCAGCATTCATGCGGTTTGTGGCAATGAGACGGCGGACGAGGACCTGGAGATCGGTATCCGCAATCCAAATCCTCCGGTAACCGATGTTTACTCAAAATCGATCCCCGCCGGAGGATCCTGGGATCTCCCGTTCAAGCCTGCCGGAATGGAAGGGACCAACAGCGGCACGCTGGAGCTTTCTTCGGTCCCGTCCATGAACCTGGAAAAACGCCTGGCTTACCTGATCGATTATCCCTACGGATGCCTCGAGCAGGTCACTTCTTCTTCCTTCCCGCAGCTTTATCTCAGGAACTTTGTCGAGCTTTCTTCTGCCTCGCTCGAGAAGATCGACCGCAACGTGAAGGAAGCGCTACATCGCATGAAGGCTTTCCAGGTGTCGAACGGGGGGTTGTCCCTCTGGGCGGGAGGTTCCTACCCCGATGACTGGGCGACCAGCTATGCCGGTCATTTCATGCTGGAAGCGCAGAAACAGGGATATGTGCTCCCGGTGGGGTTGTTGCCGGAATGGAAGACCTTTCAACAGGAGAAAGCAGTTTCGTGGACCTTCAACCGGAGCTGGTATAACGATGACCTGGCCCAGGCGTACCGTCTCTTTACCCTGGCGCTGGCAGGATCCCCGGAGCTGAGCGCCATGAACAAGCTGCTCGAGTTCAGGGGGCTTTCGAACATTGCCCGCTGGATGCTGGCCGGCGCCTACCAACTGGCCGGCAAGCCGGAAACCGCGCAATCGCTGACCGGGCAGGCCTCCCCTTCGGTGACCCCATACCGCGATGATTACTATACCTTCGGGTCGGACCTGCGCGACAAGGCCATCATTGCCGAAGTGCTGTGCCTGATGAACCAGAAGACCAAAGCGGCGCCATTGATCCAGGATATTTCGGCGGAGCTTTGTTCGGAAAACTGGTACAGTACCCAATCCACGGCGTTCGCCCTGCTCGCTGCTTCCCTGTACACCGGCGGAGGAGGGATGAAGGGCGTAGACGCTACCTATCATTTTAATTCTGGTGCCGTGATATCGGGTAAAACGGATAAGCCCTTTATCCAGGTAAAAACCGAAAGCAAACTGGTGGATCAGCCGGGATCGCTGGAAGTGACCAACAAATCGGAAGGTCCGCTTTTTGCCCGGCTGATCGTGCACGGGACCCCTGCCGGAGGAACCGAAAGCTCTGCCTCGAACGACCTGAAACTTCAGGTAAAGTATACAACCACCGACGGAAAGCCTGTCGATATCACCCAATTGCCCCAGGGGACCAATTTTATCGCCCAAGTGACCGTCTCCAACCCGGGATTGCGCGGGATCTATTACCACCTGGCGTTGAGCGAGGTCTTCCCGTCCGGATGGGAGATCCTGAATGCAAGGATGAGTGCGTATGCGCAGGCAGGCACTTCTTCTTCCGGATTTACCTGGCAGGATATCCGCGACGACCGGGTCAACACTTTCTTTGACCTCATGCCGAACCGGTCAGTGACCTACGGGGTCATGCTGGTTGCGACCTATCCCGGAAGGTTCTACCTGCCGGCTGTTCAGTGCGAGGCCATGTATGATCACACCATCAATGCACGGGAAGCTGGAAAATGGGTGCAGGTCGGCCCGGCAAAATAAGAAGCGCGGCTGAGCTTCTGCGGAGGTTCTGGTGGATCCTGCCGGTCGGGGCTGTATGCATCGCCTTCCTGCTGATCCTCCCCTCCCGGCTTTTCAGGGATCCCGCCTCAACCGTCCTGCTGGATCACGACGGAAAATTGCTGGAGGCGAAGCTGGCGTCCGACGGCCAGTGGCGCTTCCCGGAAAGCGACTCGGTGCCTGCCAAATTTGCTGCCGCCATCGTGCAGTATGAGGACCGGTATTTCCGGTGGCACCCGGGGTTCAACCCGGTAGCCATCGCACGGGCACTGAGGCTGAACCTTAAAAGCGGCCGGATCGTAAGCGGCGGTTCCACCCTCACCATGCAGGTGATCCGGCTGGCCCGGAAGAACCGGCCCAGGACCTACTGGGAGAAGCTGGCGGAGATCGTCCTGGCGGTGCGGCTGGAGCTGACCCATTCCAAATCGGATATCCTGCGGCTCTATGCCTCCCATGCTCCTTTCGGGGGAAACGTGGTGGGGCTGGAAGCGGCTTCTTGGAGGTATTTCGGTATTCCCTCTTCCCGTCTCTCCTGGGCGGAGGCCGCCACGCTGGCCGTCCTGCCGAACAGCCCGGGACTGATCTACCCGGGAAGGAACCCGGCCGGTCTGCTGGCAAAAAGGAATGCCCTGCTGGACCTCCTGTTCCTTCGCGGGATCATCGATATCGCCACCTGCGAACTGGCCAAATCCGAATCCCTGCCCAACCGGCCCTACCCGCTTCCGAGGAATGCCCCTCATCTCCTGGACCGCGCGATCCGGGAAGGCGGGGAGGGGAAGACGGTCAGGACGTCCCTCGATCTCTCGCTGCAGCAACGGGTATCCGGTATCCTTTCGCTGCATGCGCTCCCGTTGAATGCCAACCAGATCTTCAATGCAGCTGCCCTGGTGCTGGAGGTGCCATCGGGAAAAGTGCTGGCGTATGCAGGCAACCTGCCCGCTCCCGATGAGAAGCTTCACGGGAATGATGTCGACATCATCGTTTCCCCCCGCAGCACGGGAAGCATCCTGAAGCCCTTCCTGTATGCAGCCATGCTGAATGACGGACTGCTTCTCCCTAACACGCTGGTCCCCGATGTCCCCACCCAGATCGCCGGGTTCGTTCCGCAAAACTATAACCTGACCTATGACGGGGCGGTTCCGGCAAAAAGGGCCTTATCAAGAAGTCTCAACATCCCTGCGGTTAAGATGCTGCAAAGCTACGGGTATGAGCAGTTCTACGGACTCCTCCGGAAGCTCGGGATGACGACGCTTGATCAGCCGGCCGACCACTACGGGCTGTCGATCATCCTGGGCGGGGCCGAGGCCAACCTCTGGGATCTGGCGGGCATTTATGCATCTATGGCGAGAACCTTGAACCGGTATGCTGCCACCGGAGGGAAATACGACCGTCGTGATTTTCATCCCCCTGTGTACCTCGGGGAAGAACCGGAACGGTCTGCCCAGTTGAGCGGGGTCGCGTCCTGGCTCGACGCCGCTTCCATCTGGCTGACCTTTGAAGCCATGGTGGAGGTGTCGCGGCCGGACGAGGATGAGCAGTGGCAGCGATTCGCCTCGTCGGAGAAGATCGCCTGGAAGACCGGCACCAGCTTCGGCAACCGCGATGCCTGGGCCATCGGGGTAACACCCGGGTATGTCGTGGCGGTATGGGCCGGCAATGCTTCCGGGGAAGGCAGGCCGGGGCTGACAGGGATCTCGGCGGCGGCCCCGATGCTGTTTGATATTTTCAAGATCCTTCCTCACACCGATTGGTTCACCGAGCCGGATTCCGCCATGATCCGCATCCCGGTTTGCCGGTACAGCGGGTACCGGGCCTCCCCGGCATGTGATTCGATTGATACGATGTGGGTGCAGAAGGCGGGAGCCAACACCGGGCCCTGTCCCTATCACTTTCTGGTGCATCTCGACCGGAGCGGAAAATACCAGGTCAATTCTTCCTGTGAATCCCCCGAAAACATAGTCACGGTATCCTGGTTCGTGCTGCCTCCGGTGATGGAATGGTATTTCCGCAACAAGAACCCGTTTTACCGGGTCCTTCCGCCTTATCGTCCCGGCTGTATCCCCGAGAACCAGGGCAGGTCCATGGAAATGATCTACCCGAGGAATAACAGCGTGCTGTACCTGCCGGTGGATCTCGACGGCAAGCCCGGCAGCCTGGTATTCAAGGTGGCACACCGGGATCCTTCTATCGCGGTCTACTGGCACCTGGACGAAACCTATGTCGGCTCCACCACGCAGGTGCACCAGATGGCGCTGTCGCCTTCCCGCGGAGAGCATACGCTCACCCTGGTGGACGGGAACGGCGAAACGCTCGTAGTGCATTTCGAGATCCTCAGGAAATAATTAGGTGTTTTCTTTGATATGGTAAAAGTGTTATCTGGCAATGACCCTTTGACCCCGGAGGGGTCCGACATTAGTAAGGTGAAGTGCCGGCTAACTTCACA
>DATJQF010000040.1:0-18441 GCA_035505995.1 Bacteroidales bacterium | reverse complement strand
CTGGACCAGGCGCGGATGGCGAACAACGAGCTCACGTTCGGGATGGCCGGACTGAAATCCCTGGAAAAATCCGGCTATTATTTCGGGGAGAAAAAAAGGAGCACCCTCGAAAAGATGTTTTCGGAGTTCCGGTAAGAAAGTCCTGGGAAAAAGTTTCCTGCCAGGGAATTCTCCGTTTTGTGAATCATCAGAAAATGATCAGCTTTCCGGAAACAACGCTGTTCCCTGCATGGATCCTGACCAGGTAAATCCCTTTTGAGAAGCCGGTAAGATCGTATTCTTTGGTCCACCCGCTGGTTCCGGGCTTGTCGGTACCGGTATAAACGATCGATCCGGTTGAATTCAAAATCTCGGTCTGACAGGAAATTCCTGCCAGATCCCGGTACAGGATGCGGAAATGTCCGTCGTTCGGGTTGGGGCTGATCAGCACCGATCCTCCGGATGCAAGATCCCGGATCCCAAGGGGATGCAATACATTGACGCGGACATTATCCACATACAGTGCCTGTCCCCAGTGGCCGATGTTCCGGAAGGCAACGATCACTTCCGGCTGGCCCGCAAAATCAGAAACCACGATCGAATCCGTCCGCCATTGCGTGGCATCCGGGATAAAGATCCCCGCGGTATAATCCGGTGCAGTGGCCAGATCCTGCCCTCCTTTCCGGTAATATTCCCTGTAGGTCACCCCGCAGTCGCCGGTGGCCAGCACCGCCATCGTATCCGAGTACTGACCTCCGTATTCGGCATAGGCGACATCAAATAGCACGCTGGCGTCCATCACATCGGTAAAATCAAGTTTTGGCGTCCAGACTTCATCCTGTTTCCCGGTCACATCAAAATCAAAATTATCAAACAGGAGGCTGTTATTGCTTGCGCCGAATCCCCCGGCCAAACCGGTCACCGCCCAGTTCACGCCGTCTTCTCCGTCATCCTTAAGTCTCCAGGTGTCGGGCAGGTTTCCCTCCTCGAACCCCTCGTTCACCGGGAAAACGGCAAAAGCCGAAGCGTTGATAAAGCCTGTCCGGGTAAGGGTATCCCGCTGGTTGCCGTCGGTAACGACGAGGGTCACATCGTACGAACCGGGCTGTGAATACACCACCGAAGGATTATACAGGGTGGACGTGGAAGGAGTCCCTCCGGGGAATGACCACTGGCAGGTGGCATTCCCGCTGCAGACGCTATGATTGACAAACCGGATCGTGTCGCCCGGGCAATAGAAGGAGGCATAATCAGCAGAAAAATTGGCCATCAGGCGGGACGTATCCGGGAGACTGGTCTCCCAGATGGCCATGTTCCAGGTGCCGAGGCGAAGTTTACGGTCCCGGTAAAAAGGAACCAGCCGGAGTGGATCTGTACCAACGGGTAGACCGTCAACCAGCGCCTGCCATTCGGGGAGCGAATTATTCTTATAGAAAACCGATCCGTTCAAGGCCGCGATGTAAATTGTTCCGTCCGTGCCTGCCTGACAGGCAATCGCCTTGATCCGCAGGTCGTCCAGCAGGGAGCTGGTCAGGTTGGTCCAGCTGGCGCCTCCGTCAATCGTGTGATACACTTTGTGCCCGTTGCTCCCGTAAGTAAAAGCGACCCACAATTCATCGGATCCGGAATAGCCGAGCGTGAACACCATTTCCCGTTTCCCGCTGACCGGGAGGGTTACCGGCGCCCAGGTGGCGCCGCCATCCGGACTTCGCATCAACCGGCTCACATTATTGATCACCACCTGGAGATAAAATACTTCCGGATCAGAAAAGCTTTGCTCGATCCAGAGCACCTGGTTCGAGGGATTGTTGGTAAATGTGTAAACCGGCATAAAAGAGCTTCCTCCGTCAATGCTCTTCATGAGCTGGTTGTCTTTACCCATATAGGCGACATTCCAGTAACGCCAGTCGAAACAGATCCGGGAACTGCTGTTCTCCCAGTAGGACTCATTGGGGGAGTTGTACATACTGAAAGTATGCACCAGGCTGTCCGTCGATTCAGGAAGCACCCTGCCGCCGATATCGGAGAAATAGGTTTTTCTTTCGTCGCTGTAATTGACGTATCCCGTGGGAGCTTCCCCTCCACCCAGCGACAGGAATTCATTCGGAGGATATCCCTGGTAATATCCGGCATTTCCGTTATGATACCTTCCGCCCACCAGGATATCCTCATTCCATCCCTGGTCGAATCCCCAGAATGCACCGGCAAATATTCCATTGCAGCGCGAGTCATGGGTATCCACGAAATCCGTTGAGTAATTCACCCCGCCGTCGCTTGCGATCCAAACCTCTTCAGAAGTGGAAGAGGTCCGATACACTTTCAGTTCCTGAATATCTACATGCAGGTATGGAATGGTGCCGATATACCCTCCCACCGGCTGATAGGTCACCGCACCGTCGTCGCTTCTCCAGAGGTTCAGTCCCCCGATCAGCAAACGGTTTTCATTCAGCTGGGAAACAATGAGAGCCGTGTTGTAATAGATCTGGTTATACGTGCTGCTGTAGCCGTCGAAATCCATCAGGTTGGGATGAGTGACCGGATCATAGGGTTTGCCGATGAGCTGCTGCGGAAGGGTCCAGCTTTCCCCGGCATCCTGGCTGGAATACACCCCGATATACCCCCCTAATTGCAGTCCTGCCGCTGAATCGCTGTTGCCGACCAGCAGGACGTACACGCGGTTGGGATTGGCCTTCGTCACGGCAATCCTGCCCCCGTGGCTCTCTATCTTTCCCAGGTCCCCGGGAGGAACGGCAAACCACCCCGACGGACGAATAGAGAACGTAAGCCCGCCGTTCACGGACTTATAAAAATCAGGGGATTTCGTGTTGGGGTTATACTGCAGGGCATATACGGTATTTGCATCATAGGGCTTGATGGCAACCGACATGCTCTCGTAGGGAAGGATCTGCGTCCAGTTGGCACCGCCGTCGGTGGTACGATAAAATCCCTTGTCGCACGCGGCGTACACTATCATCGGGTTCGAGGGATTGTATTCGATCTGCCAGGGATTAACGCCGGTTTGCTGGAAGGTGGAACTGCCGGTTAGTTGCCAGGTGCTGCCCCCATCCGTCGTTTTATAAATGAACCCGGACGCCCCGAACATCACTTCATTCTCATTGAAAGGATTAATGGCAATGGCCGAAACAGAATAGATAAGCAGGCCCTGGGAGACCAATGTCCAGTGAGCTCCCTTATCGGTCGATTTATATACGCCTCCCGACTCAGTCCCGCAGAACAGGAGATCCGGGTTGGAAACGCTCTGGTCGATGCAGTAGGTATTGGCCTGCTCCGACAGCGGGAACACGGAATCGGCAGCAGAATATTTTGCCCTCAAATGAATGCGGGGTCCGGCAAAAGACCATTGTTGGGAAGCCGGAGCATTATTCCCCTTGTTATGCAACGAGCGGATCCTTTCTTCGAGTTGGATTTTTTCGGAAAGGGTTGCAGGAACCACATAGCCCTCCTCGTTCACTTCTCTGCTGACCGCTAACCTCCATCTTAGGTAATACCGGGTGTACGAAGTTTCTTTGAAAGGAACCTCCCGGTAATAAGCCTGATAGGCACTATCCACCCTGTAGACATTGGGGGGCTCCGCATACATGAGCTTCACCCACCCGGGCAGTGTCGGATCTTCCGGGTTGATCTTCGGCTCCATGAACTGGGCGCTCACAGAATAGCTGCAGGCGATCAACACCGTGCAGAGTAAAATCCCCCGGAATCTCATAACCAACAGTTTAGTTTCTATTCTGACTACCCGGCAAAAATAATATATAATGAAATGGATTCAAAAAGTATTACCACGATTCTCGATTCTGTGGTATTTTTATCTTTTGATCTCGCGGATGAAAAAGCTGGCCAGCCTGTTTGCCCTGTTATTTATGGGTGCAGGGAGTCTGAACGCGCAAATTTTCCTTCAGGAAGCGTTGCATACCTATGAAGCCGTTCTTTCAGGAATGCCCTCTTTCCCTACCGGATCCGGTCCCGATAGCCTGTCTGACCGCCCCGGCCGGATCCCATCGGGAATATCCGGGATCCTCAGCCTTATTAAAAACCATCCGGCAAATTTCCTGCATAAAAAGAGCTTCGGGTATGACACGCTGGTGGTCGGCGTACCGCCAAACGATTCATTGATCATCACCGGGAATTGGGTCCACCAGGGCCCGGTGCTGGTGCTGGGGAGCGGGATCCTTCGGTTTAAGAATGCCCGGGCTACGGTCGTCGGGGATCTCTGGGTGGTGGGCGATCATGCCCTGGTGACGGCCGATTCGTCCTATCTCTATTTTCCCCAGCAGTATTTCTACCAGCGCTCGATGATCGTGGCCGGCCACGGCGGGGTGATCTACCGGAATACAACCATGGATCATAGCGGGCTGTCCCATAATTTTGCCGTATTCGACTCGGCCTCGGTGCATTTATCCAACGTCACGGATGTGGGATTTACCACCTGGGGCACCGCGAAAAAGGCACGGGTGGAAATTGATCATATCAATACGGCCGGGGAGTTTGTCATCACCGACAGCGTCTCCCTGCACTTCGACCATGTCAATACGCTCCTTCTCTGGCACCAGGTCCCGTCCGGCAGCTCGCTGGATCTCTCCTTTCCCGACGGAGACACACTCAGTCTGTATACCCTGGACCCTGACACTCCCGGTGTTTCCGGGCTCGGTTACACCATCCGGGTCGACAGCAGCACGAATGTGATGTGGGCGCTGATGCCCGTTGATGGCTCCGACATCGAAGTCACCGGTTCGAAGATCCGTTCCATCGGTCTGTGGTTTACCGGGTCCGACAGTCTTACGGTCTCGGGGCTGGTGGATAATTCCAGTTACGATGATTTCACCGCGCCGCTCAACGACCGGAACCTTCACCTGGTCAACAGCTCGGTGCAGACCTGGAGCCTGTACCCGATGAATGCTTCCCGGCTGGCCGTCACGGGATGCATCCTCGGGGAGATCGGAACGGAAGGGAAGGCGCAGCTGACCGCGCAGGATATCTTCGTGGATGGATCGGGCGGGTACTGGTGGGCCGTGGATACGACCTTCCTGTTCGCTGTCCGTTCGACGGCGGTGAACGACCTGCGCACCGACCGGAGCGGGATCTTCATTTTCGCCTATTCCACCATGATCTCCGGGATTGCCTCGGCGCACGGGAATTCCATCCTGATGCTGATCCAGAGCCAGCTCCCGGAGGACCCGCAATTGTGGGACGGAGCCTGTATCTGGGAGGCCAATATCGGGAAACCTTCCTCGGCTTTTGTGGATACCCTGGTCCCAGTCTTTGGCTCAGCCTGGATTGATAAAACCCCTGCAAGCACGCTGATGGACTTTGCCTGGTACCGCGTGTACTGGCAGAAACAGGGGGATTCGGGATGGACTCCCGCCGGGAACAAGGTATTCGTCAAAAAATATGATGAAATCCTGGCGAATTGGGATACGCATGGCCTGTCGCCGGGAAGTTATATCCTCAGGCTGCTGATGACGGATAATACCGCGGATTCCAACCAGGTGGAAGCGATCAAGGGGATCAACCTGCTGCCGAAGATCCTCGGTACGGAGGACCATCCTGAAACCGCCCTTCGCGCGGTGGTTTACCCCGATCCCGTAACGGGGAATTCCGTGCTATCCTTCCGGTCGGAAGAAAACGCGGCAGGTATCCTGTTGATTACTGATATTTACGGGAGGTCCGTTAGGGAGATGCCCCTGAACATTTCCCGGGGCGAGAATAATATCCCTCTGAGGGCTGCTGATTTTTCATCCGGGAAATACTATTTCCGGATCCGGTCAACAGCCGGGAGTCCCGAGGGGAGTTTTATCGTAAATAAATGACAGATATTAATATCATTTGACCTGCATTTGTTAATATTTAAATCCGGAAAATATGAAAAGAGTCATTATCGGTGCTGTGGTGGGAACGGTGATCTACTTCCTGTTCCAGACCCTCATGTGGGAAGGCGGCTTCCACCGCAATTTTTACACGTACACCCCCAATCAGGATACGATCCTGAGCACGCTGAATAAAAACCTTACGGCAGAGGGATTGTACGTTATTCCCATGGCGGATCCCCTGAGTCCGACCTTTAAAGAAGACATGAAAAAGAAAGAAGCCCTGATGCCCGGGAAGCCCTGGGCCATGGTCTTTTACCATCCGGTTATGGCCGGATTTGAGGCGGGGTACCTGCTAAGGGGGATCCTGTATGTCCTGATCTCCTGCCTCTTGGCGTCCCTGGTGATCTATTACGGGAAATTCGATACGTTCGGCGCCCGGTTTCTGGTGGCAATGGCCTTCTCGTTTTTCGCCCTGTCGCAGGGGGTACTGAATAACATGAACTGGTGGAGCTATCCCTGGAAATTCATTCAGCCCGAAGTGATCGATCTCACGATCGGCTGGGCGATCTGCTCGGTCTGGCTGGCCTGGTTCGTGAAGAGGAAAGCTCCGGGGAAGCAGGAAGCCACTCCCTGAAACGGACGATCGCGGGATAAGCCCGGTTCACTTTTTCTCCAGCAGGAAAAAATTCGCCTGGTGAGGGCCTCTTTTTCCGCTTACTTCAATAATTGCCTGTTCACGGATCCCGAAAAAAGGCTCATACAGTTTTTTTAATTCCTCCTGGCTGGAAAAATACAACCGGGTCCCGATCGAAGTCTGGCGGTATTTACCCTTTCCGCCAAACTGCGGATCCGATTCATGGAAACAAACCGCCAGGTACAGGGCTCCCGGATCAAGGTGACCGGCCAGTTGCTCCATATAATGAGAGCGGTGTTCGGGATAAATATGGTGGAGCACTTCGAATTCCAGGGCGAAATCGAAAGGACTTGTTGCTATTTTCCAGTTTCCGGTCAGGTTCACAACCTGAAAGGAAACGGTTAATTTTTCAGCGGTCGCTTTTTCCTGTGCCAGCCGGATCGCGGCAGAGGAAACATCCACCCCGGTCATTTGGAATCCTTTCCGGGCAAGATAGCGGGAATAATTCCCCAATCCGCAGCCCAGATCAATTCCGTTACAAGGTTTTATCGTCCCGTCTGCAACCAGGTCTACCAGTATCCCAGGAGGTTCCTCGTTGTTCCAGGGGATTTCCCCGGGGGTAAGGGAAGAATAGATGCCCTCCATCTCGCGCCGGATACCGGTATCCATCAGTTCTGCTATTATTTTACAATGTTACGATATTCTGCATATCCCTGAATGTGCTGCATCCTTAAAACTCCCCGGGAGGGTTTCCGTGCTCGGATGTGCTTTTTGCCGAGCGCTGCAGTTCAGCCAGTTTCTTCTTCCCGTAACTCCATCGCGTAATCAGCACAAACAGGACCGGTACGATAAAGATCCCCAGGCTGGTAGCCGCCAGCATGCCTCCGAGTACGGTCCAGCCGATGGTCTGCCGTGCCACCGCCCCGGCACCGGAGGCGAACACCAACGGGGAAACCCCGAAGATAAAGGCGAGGGAAGTCATCAGGATAGGGCGAAGCCGGAGCCGGACCGCCTGGATCGTGGCGGTGATCAGTTCGGTCCCCTGGTCCACCCGCACTTTGGCAAATTCCACGATCAGGATGGAATTCTTTGCTGCCAGTCCGATCAGGGTGATAAGGCCGATCTGGGAATAAACATTATTCGACAGGGAAGGCGTCAGCGTCAGGGCCAGGATCGCCCCGAACCCTGCCAGGGGGACCGCCAGCAATACGGAAAAGGGTATGGACCAGCTTTCGTACAGGGCGGAGAGGAACAGGAAGGCAAACAGCAGCGAAAGCAGGAACACATAAAAGGTAACGGAACCGGCATTGATCTCTTCCCGGCTCAGCCCGGAGAACTCATATCCGTATCCATTCGGCAATGTTTTCCGCGCCACATCTTCAAGTGCGGCCAGCGTTTGCCCCGTGCTGTATCCCTGTTTCGCATCCCCGTTAATCTCGGCTGTGCGGTAGAGATTGTAATGCGGGATCAGCGAGGCGGTCTCGGTGACCGTGTATTTGATCAGCGTGCTCAAAGGAACCATGTTCCCGGCACGGTTCCGGACATAATATTTTTGCAGCGCAGTGATATCGTTCCGGTACATCGTGTCGGCCTGTGCGATGACCCTGAAATTCCGGTGATAGATGGTAAAATCGTTGATATACTCGCTTCCCAGGAAAGTCTGTAACGCGGTGAATACATCCGAAAGATTGACGCCGATCTTTTTGCAGAGCTCCCGGTCCACGACAATATTATATCCCGGCGTCCTTGCATTGAAGAAAGTAAAGGCACGGGAAATCTCCGGGCGCTGATTTACCGCTCCGAGGAAAGAATAAACCACTTTCTCAAATCCGTGGATATCATCGTTGCTTTCCCGCTGCTGCAACTCGAAGGTGAAGCCGCCCGTCGTCCCCAGCCCGGGAATTGCCGGGGGCGAGATCACCAGGATATTCGCTTCCCGGATGGCAGAGAAACGGTAATAGAGATGGTTGATGATGGAATTAAGGCGGAGCGCTTTGGTGGTTCTTTCGTTCCATGGTTTCAGCATGCAGAAGATCGTACCGTCGTTCGGCTTGGATGCAAAAGTGACCACGTTCAGTCCCGCGATCGAGGCAAAATGACCTACGCCGGGCTCTGTCCGGAGAATCTCCATGATCTTCTGAAGCACCTCAACGGTACGGGTCGTGGAAGAAGCCTCAGGCAATTCGAATGTAATATAGATCCTGCCTTCATCCTCCAGGGGAATGAAGCCGGTCGGTTTTCTTTCCACCAGAAAGAAAGCCCCGATGATCAGCACGATCAGGAAGATCATTGCATACCGGCTGTTCCGGATCCATCGCCTGACCGATTCGGTATATTGTCCCGTTTTTTCCTGGAACCAGCGGTTGAACAGGAAAAACACCCGGTTCAATCCTCCGGAGGATGAGGTCAGTCCGGACGGTTTCAGGAACAGGGAGCACAAGGCCGGGGTGAGGGAAAGAGCGACGAACGCAGAGATCAGCACCGATATGGCGATCGTTATGGCGAACTGCTGGTAAAGCCTTCCAACGATCCCGGGGATGAAGCCTACCGGAACAAATACGGCCGACAGCACCAGCGCTATCGCGATGACCGGGCCCGAGATATCCGCCATGGCCCTTCTGGCCGCTTCCGGAGCAGAAAGATGCTGATCGTCGATATAATGCTGGATCGCCTCCACGACAATGATGGCATCATCCACGACAATCCCGATCGCCAGCACGAAGGCGAACAAGGTCAGGGTGTTGATCGTGAATCCCAGGGGGAGGAAGAAGATGAACGTTCCGATGATCGACACCGGGATCGCAAGGATCGGGATGATGGTGGCGCGAAGCTTCTGCAGGAACAGAAAAACCACCAGCACCACCAGGCCAAGTGCCTGAAGAAGGGTCTTCACCACTTCCTGCATGGAAACTCTCACCACCGAAACCGTTTCAAACGGGACCGAGTAATCAACATCGGGGGGAAACGATTTCCTCAATCCGTCCATGGTCTTGTACACTCCTTTGGCAGTCTCCAGCGCATTGCTACCCGGAGCCTGGAAAACCAGGAGATAGGCGGAACGTTTTTCATCCACGAACGACAACCCCGAGTAACTGAATTTCCCCAGTTCCACCCGGGCCACATCCTTCAGGTGCACAACCGAGCCTTCATCCGGGTTGTTCCGGATGATAATGTTTCCGAATTCTTCCGGGTGGGTCAACCTTCCGTTCACCTGGGCCGTATATTCGAATGCCTGGCCCGCCGGTTGGGGAGGAGCCCCCACCGAACCGGCAGCGACCTGTACGTTCTGTTCCTGGACAGCCGCGATCACATCATTGGCCGTCAACCCCATGGCTGCCATTTTTTGGGGATTCAGCCAGATCCTCATGCTGAAATCATCGGCCCGGGAAAAAACATCCCCCACTCCCGGGACGCGGAGCACGGCATCCCGCGCAAAAATATTGGTGTAATTATCGATAAACTGGATATTATGAGTCCCTTTAGGCGAAAACAGGGCAACTACCATCAGAATGCTCGGGCTTCTTTTCCGGACCGTTATCCCCAGCCGCTTCACCTCATCAGGAAGTATCGGGGTTGCGATATTCACACGGTTCTGGACATCCGTTGCGGCAATATCCACATTGGTTCCCACATTGAAAAAAACGTTCATCGCCATCCTGCCATCGCTGGTGCTGTTGGTTTGCAGATAGGTCATATTGGGGGATCCGTTCACCTGTTCCTCGATGGGCGTGGTGACCGTCTGTTCCACCGTCAATGCATCCGCACCGATAAAGGAAGCGGATACCTGGACCACCGGGGGAGAGATGTCGGGATACTGGCTGATCGGCAGGAAAATCATGGCAAGGATCCCGAGCGTGACGAATACGATCGATATCACCATAGCGGTAATGGGTCTCCGGATGAACAGGTTAGCTATCATGGGATCCTCCTCCGGTTTCAGTGTTGATTATTTTTACTCCCGGGAGACGCATCCCCGGTGATCCGGATCCGTGATCCGTCGTGAAGTTTCTGGATGCCTTCCACTACAATGCTGTCGCCCGATGCCAGTCCGGAAGGAACGATCACCTGGTCTCCGACCCTTCTCCCCGGTACGATTTTGATCTCCTTCGCTATGCTACCCGAGATCCGGAACACAAAAAATTCCCCCATCTGCTCCGTCATGGCCTTCATCGGGATCAGGATCACGGGAGCGGAATTATCCGATTTCACCCTGACATTGCAGCTCATCCCCGGCCTCAGTTCTCCTTCCCGGTTCGGAAAGGCCAGGCGTACCCGTATCGTGCCGGTCTGGGGATCCACCGCCCGGTCGATGAAATAGATCAGGCCCGGAACCGGGTAAGGATTTCCGCCCGGGAGGCTTACCCGGAAAACAGAATCGGCATTCTCCGCCGTTAAGGATTCCAGGGCATGAAAGCGGTTCAGCTCGGTCTGGTCGATCTGGAAATCGATCCCCATCGGATCGTCCGAGGAAATAGTGTTCAGGAGGGTCTGGCCGGCCGTAACCAGGGATCCCATCTTGACCTGCGAAATTCCTATGGTCCCGTCGAAGGGAGACGAGATCAGTGAATAATCGAGGTCCGTCCGGGCCTTTACCAGCTCAGCCTTCGCCGTCACCAGGCCCATCTTGGCATTGCTCAGATCGACGGCTGCGTAATCCAGCTTCTGTTGGGCGATGGCGTCGGCTTTGCCCAGAACCGTGTACCGGTCGAAATCATGCTGCACCTTTTCCAGGTTGGCCTGGGCGATCTCCACGTTGGCTTTCGCTTCGTCATACGCAGCTTCATACTTGCTGCGATCGATCTCGTAAAGTTTTTGTCCCTGCCGCACTACGGATCCCTCCTTGAAATAGATCCCCGTAATATATCCGTTCACGCCGCCCCGGAGATCAACCTCTTTCAGGGCAATCGTCGTGGCGGGATAGGAATCGTAGTAACGGGCTTTTTGCTCGACGATCCTCATGACGCTGACCTGTTCAGCAAGGTCCTTGGGCATCTGCTTACTGGCAGAAGGCCTGCAGGAGATCAGGCTAAACAGCATACCGGGCAGCAGGATGGATATTTGGATTGTTTTCATAATTCATTAGTTCCATTAACCGGTCACGATTTCTCCCAGGGCCTTCTTCAGATCCAGCCGGCTGGAAAGAAGTTCAAACAATGCCCGGAGGTAATTCAGCCGGGCGGTTCGCAGGGAAGTCTCAGCTACCAGTACATCCAGGTAATCTTTGATGCCCTGGGTGTACTGAAGCCGGACGGTGTTGTAGATCTCAAAGGCAAGATCATTGTTTGACTTGGCCTGCACCAATGCATACAGGCTGCTCTTGTAGGCTCCCAGCGCCTGACTATATTCGGTATGGATCTGACTTTTCAGGTAATCCATGCCCGCCTCCAGCCTCTTGTATTGTAGTCCCGCTTTGCGAAGGTTCTGAATACGGCTGGTGCCCTGGAAGATCGGCAGGTTGAGTTGAAGTCCCAGCAGCGAATTGGGATAATTCAGATTATATAACTGCCCGAACTGGTCATTCTGGTAAACGAAATTGTAATTATAAAAGGCAGAAAGGGTCGGAAGGAAGGACCAGCGGTAATATTTCACTTCGATATTCTGCAATCGCAGATCGGTTTCCATCTGCTGAACCTCGATCCGGTTCATCACATTCAATTGCTCCAGGGTATCGGCAAACGCTTCTTTTTCCAAAGAGGCCGAATCAAACTGTACCCGCAACGGCTTGTCGGCAGGATATCCCATGGCTTGTTTAAGGGCAGCGATCTTTGCGATATACGATTCGTCCGAAATTTTTATATCGGCATTTGCATTATTCAGGAGGATCAATGCCTGCTGAAAATCGGTTTTATCGGTCAAACCGGTCTTGTACAGCTCCAGGGCATCCCCGTAACTCCGCTTGAGCCGCTGGATATCTTCCTCCAGCACCCCGGATTGCTCTTTTGTCAGAAGCACATCATAAAAAGCCTTGCTCACCTCCACCACCGTGTTGATCCGGGTATTCTCATTTCCCTGGGAAGCCTGGAGCCTCAGGTCGCGGACTGCCTTTGCGGCAAAAAGGAGTTCATTGTTATAAATCGTCTGGTTCACAGACAATCCGATGGTAGAGTTGTTCAGGACCCCCGAAGTATACTCGAGTTTGGGTCCTTCCGGATGGTTCGGATCCGGTATAAAAACCGTGGGAAGCTGTGCGTAATGCTGAAGATTAGCCGAAGCACTTACCTGAGGCAGCCAGCCGCTCAGGGACAGCCGGATATCCTGGGTATTGATCTCCACATCCAGGTCGGACTGCCTTACAAAAGGCTGATGCCCCAGGGCATACCGGACACTGGCATCGAGCGTGAATACGGACGCGGTATCAGGAGGATTCTGTGCATACGCACTGACTGAAAATATCCCCAGCTGAATCCCGGTGTATATGAAAGCACTTAGGTTGCGAACAGACACCAATCTCCCCATAGCCCACTAATAAATTCGTCACCAGAATGGGTTCGTGAAAACATGTAAACATTAAATGCATCAAAGTAGATGTTGATATGTGTCTGCTTTTTAGGGTTTTCAGCCAAACGGCCGTCAAAGATAATATACAACCGAACCTTTTCGTACAAAATAGCGTTATTTAGAATCACCGGGGAAGCCCGGAAGCAGGAATCCAATGAGTTAACCCGGGTCTAATTTGGATCCTGGTTCCGGACGATCGCGGAATATTCACCTGAAATAAAAGTGCCCGGTCTCAAAAATTTCCTGTTATTTTGCAAAAAATTAAAATTCCGGATGAGGTTTTTCCTTCGAAAGAATACGCTTCTGCTCGGATTGTTGTTCCTGATTTCCGGATCCTTGTTTTCCCAGACCTGGACCTTCGTGAAGGAAAAGGACGGGATCAAGCTTTATACCCGGAAAGAACCGAACAGCTCGTTGAAATCATTCAAGGGGGTGGTCATCCTGCACACCCAGGTGGAGAAAGTCAATGCCCTGCTGGGTTCCGTGGAAAATACAAGCTGGTGGGACGAGAATGTCAGGGATATCAAGGTGATCACCAACGAGAAGGACAAGCTGATCCGGTATTACCTGGTGTACCATGTTCCCTGGCCTTTTACCGACCGGGATCTTTGTGTAGAGGCAAAGATCACCAACGACCCGGCCACGGGGGTGCGTACCGTATTTGCCCAGCCCCTGCCCAACACCATCCCGGAAAAGCCGAACCTCATCCGGATCACGCATTACTGGCAGAAATGGACCATCCAGCCCATCAATAAGAATACGGTGCTGCTCACCCTGGAAGGATTTGTGGATCCGGCCGGGAATGTGCCGAGCTGGCTGTATAACATGGTGATCGTCGACAGCCCGTTAAAGGTCATCAGGGGGATCCAGAACAGGGTGGAGCAGCATTAAATCAGGGAGAGGGCTTATTTACCTTTCATCTCCAGGGAATCCGCTTCTATCTTTATCTTTTCCAGCAATATCGTGGCGGAGGGGTAATATTCGCTGGCAGGATCGCTGAGGATCTTTTTCAGCATCGTGGAAGCAACTTCCGGTTCTTTCAGGTAATAACTGCAATAAGCGGAATAATAGGCCGCCTTATCGTTGTCAGGCTGCGATTTCAGGATCTTGCCGAAGGCATTCCGTGCATCCGAATAACGGCCGGAATGAAAAAGATCGAGGGCGGGTTTCAATCTCTCGTCCGGGGAAAATGCCGCTTTACTTTGCCGTGCGTCACTCTTGCCGGCTTCTTCATCCTTTGATACCGCTCCGGCTACCGGGGGCGTTTCCTGTTCATTCAATTCTACTCCCGCTACGGGCTTTGGTTCGGCAAGCTTTACCGTGTCTTTATTCCGGAAGCTGATCGAATCGGCTGCTGCAACGGGAGTTGGTTCTTCCTCTGCCATCTCATGGACTTCCAATTCGGCAGATCGTACCCCTCCTGCGTTCTTTTGGGGTTTGACCTTGTTTTCTGCAACCGGCGGGGGGACTGCGGTCGGTTGCCTGCTCCCGGCAGGCGAAGCCTGTGGTTCTGATTTCGGTACCGCCATCTCATTCGCTGTTTCCGGCAGGTTTTGCCCGGAATTCCCGGTCAGGATCCTGAAAGTGACCAGGGTCCCGATAGCGAGGACTACTATGGCCGCGGCAGCCATTGCATAGAACCGCCAGCGGATCGCAACGGTTTTTCCTTTCTTTTCAAACACCCCGGCGCGGATCTCCTCCAGGATCTCCTCCAGTTTCTCCGGGTCTTTCATCTTCGAAAGACCCTCCAGTTCGTCCGAGCACATCGGACAATCCACCAGGTGCCGCTCGACGCGATGCCGTTCCTCTTCCGTCAGCCGGTTCCGGTAATAGGCCAGCAGAACTTCGGGACCGGGGCACCCGGAGGAAGAAAAAATATCTTTGATCTTATCGTTCATTTCTTTGGCTCAAAAGGATCCGTAAATTTCTTTTCCCGTTCTGGATGTTGCTCTTGACCTCGTTATAGGTACTTCCCGTTTCCTCCACAATTTCCCGGTAACATTTTTTCTTCAGGTAGAAGAGCTCGATGCAGATCCGCTGCTCCCGGTTCAACAGCAGGATGGCATCTTCGAGCTCGTGCAGCCTTTGTTCGGCATCAACCCCATGATGCAGAAAATATCCGTATTCCATACTTTGTTCCAGATCTTTTTGCATTTCCGCCGCGAGCCTCATCTCTTTCCGGAGGCTCCGGAGCGCCATCAGGCAATGGTTCTTCGTGACGCTGTGAAGCCAGGGCTTGAAGTTTTTGATGTCATGCTTTTTCAGATCCGTGAACAGGTTCTCGAAGATCTGCATGGCGGCATCCCTGGCCAGGTCCTGATCCGACAGGTATTTCATGCAGACCAGGAAAACAAACCGGGAATACCTCCGGAACAGCTCCCCGATCAGTTCCCGGTCCCCTTGCTTCCGGTATCCGGAGAGGATCTCTTCATCGCTGAGGCTATGGACGGGAACCGGTTCCTGCACGGGCGTACGGATTAACGGGATCCATAAAGGTACTCCAAACTGGCGAATCCCTGAAAAAACTCCGGCCGGATTTATGGAATCCGGGGCTGTATTGCATCTTATGGCCAAAACGAACATTCACCCCAAAAACAAAAAGCTATGGAAACAATGAAGAAAAGCTTCCGCAAAAAACTGAACCTGACTGCATTTGCAGTGGTTGCAGTAGTGCTGGCCATGACCGCCGCATTTTGCATATCCCAACCCGACCAGTACCGCACCATCCCCGGCGGGAACGGGACCGCAAGCATCAGCGGTACGGTCACGGATGCAAGGACCGGGAAAATACTTACTGCGGTTTCGGTCTCATTATGGAAAGAAGCCGTGAAGATCGCCGGAACATCCCCGGATGCTTCCGGGAAATTCATTTTTACCGGACTGGTTCCGGATTCCTATTCCCTCCGCGTATCGTCGGCAGGATATGATTCGATCGAAAGGAAAGTCCTTGCGCAAAAAGATAAGGAAACCGTGATCGCACTGGCGCTGCATCCCGTCAGGACCGGTCAGCATTCGACCCGTGACAGCCTGAACGCACAGCCCCGGGCTTCGGTGGAGAGCAAGTCGGTGGGGGGCGTCAGTGCCTGCGCGGAATATGCGCCGGCAGATGGATACAGAGCAGTCGCCAACAGGGAGGATGAGGGGTACCAGGATTTCAATACCGAATCCTACGATAGGATCAATGAGAATAATTTCAAGGAAACTGTCTCGGATCCGCTTTCCACCTTTTCGATCGACGTGGACAAAGCCTCTTATTCCAATGTCCGGCGGTTCCTCACCAACAATACCCTCCCGGTGAAGGATGCGGTACGGATCGAGGAGCTGATCAATTATTTTGATTACGATTATCCGCAGCCCACCGACGGGACCCCGTTCTCGGTCAGCTTTGCGACCGGGGATTGCCCGTGGAAAACCGGACATCAACTGGTCCTTATCGGGATCAAGGGGAAAGAGATGAATGCGACGGAGATCCCGGCCGGGAACTTCGTGTTCCTGATCGACGTCTCCGGCTCGATGGATTCTCCCGAGAAGCTGCCGCTGCTGAAACAGGCCTTCCGCATCCTGGTGAACAACCTGAGGCCGGAAGACCGGGTCGCGATGGTCGTGTATGCAGGGGCTGCCGGGGTTGTGCTGGAATCGACGCCGGGCAATAACAAGGAAAAGATCCTGGGGGCGCTGGACATGCTGGAAGCGGGAGGTTGCACGGCCGGCGGTGCGGGCATCCGCCTGGCCTATAAGATCGCGAAAGAAAATTTCATCCCGGGCGGGAACAACCGCGTGATCCTGGCCACCGACGGCGACTTCAACATAGGCGCCAGCAGCGATGCGGAGATGGTCAGGCTCATCGAGGAAAAGCGAAATGAAGGAGTATTCCTCTCCGTGCTGGGGTTCGGGATGGGGAATTACAAGGATTCCAAAATGGAAAAGATCGCCGATGCCGGGAATGGCAATTATGCCTATATCGACAACATCCTCGAAGCAAAGAAGATCTTCGGGCAGGAACTGTGGGGAACCCTTTACACGATCGCCAAGGATGTCAAGATCCAGGTGGAGTTCAACCCGGCGAAGATCAAGGCGTACCGGCTGATCGGGTATGAGAACCGCATCCTGAACAAGGAGGATTTCAACAATGACCGGAAAGATGCAGGCGATATCGGAGCGGGGCATACGGTCACGGCCCTGTATGAGATCGTCCCGGCCGGGTCCGCCGAGCCATACAATAATGTGGATCCGCTGGAATACCAAACCGTACATATGACCGAAGGATCGGGAGCCATGACGGTAAAGCTGCGCTACAAGGACCCGGCGGATACCGTGAGCAAGCTGATCGTAAGACGGATCCGGGAAAATGAGATCCGGAATCAGATCACCGATAAGAACCTGAAATTCGCAGCCGCCGTGGCCGAATTCGGGATGCTGCTCCGGGATTCGGAATTCAAGGGCGCTTCCAGCTACGAAGCGGTGATCCGGCTTGCAACGGAAGCCAGGGGCGAAGACAAATACGGCTACCGGGAAGATTTTATCCGGCTGGCGGAGACGGCGTCCCTGCTGGCGAAGAAATAATAAACTCACCCCCCGTCCCGGTGAAAGACCGGGCCACCCCCCTCTCTGGCCCAGAGAGGGGGGTGACTTTTGCCGTTCCTGAAATGCACAGTGAATGGCAGATCCATGAACCTGCTGCAGGGATATTAAATCTTTCATAAATACTATATTCTTCATGGGACCGTTCAATCAATTTGAACCAAGATTGAAAGGATGAATGAATTTGACTCCAAAGCAGGCACGTGGGATGAAAATCCGATGCATTTCGAGCGGTCGAAAGCGATTGCCTCAAAAATGAGGGAAATGATCCCCATCAGGAAGCATATGGTGGCCCTGGAATTAGGAGCCGGTACCGGTTTTTTAAGCTTATTGCTGAAAGATGACCTGTCCTCCATTACCTTACTGGACGGCTCAAGGGAGATGGTTCGCATCATGAAGGAAAAGATCCGGCATCAGGGGATCCATCATATACAGGCGCTTCTCCTGGATCTTGAAAAAGATCCTTTTCAGGGTAAATTTGATATAATATATTCCCAGATGGTTTTTCATCATATCATCGATATTGATGGCCTGTTGAGGAAATTTTATGATCTTTTGACTCCCGGGGGATATCTGGCGATCGCCGATCTTTATCCCGAGGACGGTTCCTTTCACGAAGAGCCTTTCACCGGCCATCGGGGTTTTGATGTAAATGTACTGTCGGGAACCTTGCTCCGCAACCATTTTGCCGGGGTGAAGGCGGAACCCTGCTTTGTGATTCCCAAATCAACCGGTGAGGGACAAATCAGGGAATATCCGGTCTTCCTGATGGTAGCCCAGAAGATCTCCTGATAAGGCAGGTAGGTAAATATCCACCTCGCTGCTGTGCTGGAAGACACCAGGGCCTGCTTCATCGAGATCGGCAACCTGATCAGAACCACCCAAGAAACGGTTTCGCGAGTACTCAATGAATTCAACAAGGAC
>DATJQF010000039.1:0-8129 GCA_035505995.1 Bacteroidales bacterium | reverse complement strand
CCAAACCATGAAACGAGTTTTATTCCTTGGAGGCATCCTGGTGCTGCTGCTGGCAGCCTGCTCCTCCGAAAAAATGAATTTCAGCAAGCTGCAGGACCGGAATGGATTGTTCTACCTGGTGAATAGCGAAAAGCCCTTCAGCGGCGAGGTGGTTTCGTATATCAACGGCCGCGCCGAATTTGAAGGGACTATCGAGAACGGGCTGCGGTCGGGAAAGTGGACCTACTATTATCCGACCGGCCAGAAAAAGATGGAAGGGCTGTACAACGAGGGGCTTAAGGACGGCACCTGGACCTACTGGAAAGAGAACGGTCAGCAGGATGTGGTCGAGGTATATAAGTACGGAAAGCTGCTGACCAATGAAGGCACGCCGCAGGAAGCGGCCAGGACCGATACCGTGAAGGTGGTCGTGGTGGAAAAAGACGCCAGGAAAGAAGAAGCTGGCAGGGTACCGGTGCATAAGGATCCTCCCAAACCCCAGGCGGTGGAATGGGAAAGCCTCAAAGGCGGTCCGGTCAAATACCTGAACGGAGTCCCGTACTCAGGACCGGTGGTGAAGCATTTCCGGGAAGGCGGGAAAGAGCTGGAAGGCTATTTCACTCTCGGCCATCGCTCCGGGAAATGGATCTATTATGACCATTTCGGCAACCCGAAGGATGTTAAGTATTATTAACGGTTTGTTTCCGTAACCGCCGGAAGACGGCAACCGCAAGCCCTGCCAGCATGAGCAGCGCTCCGCCCCAGAGCACATTGATGTTCGGGTTCATGATGGCTTTCACGACGATATAGTCCGGCTCCGTCCCGGCATAGGCGATGTACATATAATAATCCTTCCACAGGAAATGCCTCGTGTCGGGGTTATAGACATTTCCCATCCTCGGATTACGGTTCACGCTCGGGTAAAGGGAGAATTCCTTGCTGAATTTTCCGGACCGGTATTTCAGGAAGTCCACCTCGTATTCGGTCAGGTTCCCGGTAGTCCGGTTATTGACATAAGCCACATAATACGGTCCCATATACAGGGTGTCGTTGCGCATCAGCATCAGGTTCTCCGCGTTCTTGCGGGTATCGCCCAGGTCGAACCGTGAAGTGTTGGTGGAGATGATCCTGGAGTTGGAAAACGTGATGACCACCCCCAGTGCGAAAAGGGCAAACCCGGTGTGGGTGATCACGGCGCCCGTATTGACGGGACGGCCGGTACCCATCAGCAGGTTAAAGAGGGAGGACAGGCCGGCAAAGCAGAGGAAGAACAGGAAGATCAGGAAACCGGGGGCTTCCACGACCCGGAATACGGCAAAGAGGATGGTAACGGCCGCCGACAGCAGCAGCGGTACCATCATTTTCCGGAAGAACTCTTTTCCGCTGTTGACCCGGTAATTCAGGAACTGCGAGAACGCGATGAAGGCGGCGATGAGCATCACGAAGGGCATCTGCCACCGGTTGTAAAAGGATACGCTGTCGGCCGGCGGTGCCAGGGAGGTGCCCAGCACGCGGTTGACGACCGGGATCGACGTGGTGAAAATGACCTGGAAGGCCGCCAGTACGATGAGCAGGGAACCGATGAACATCCAGAACTCTTTGGAAAGAAGCTCATCTTCCATTTTTTCGCTGAAGCTGCGGAACCGCACCACGATCATCCCCACCAGGAAGGCCAGGAATGCCAGCAGGAATACCAGGAGCTGCCCCGTCATCCCGCTGTCGCCGAACGAGTGTGCAGAGGTCTCCGCCAGCACCCCGCTCCGCGTCAGGAACGAGGCGTACAGCACCAGGACATACGACAGCCCGATCATCAGGTAGGAGGCGAAAAGCGCATGGTGCTGCTTCCGGGCGATGAGGAGAAAATGAAGCCCGGCCACCAGGGTCATCCAGGGGACCAGCGAAGAATTCTCCACCGGGTCCCAGGACCAGAACCCGCCGAAGGTCAGCGAAACATATGCCCAGGCCCCTCCCAGCAGGATGCCGGCTCCGAGGAACGTGAGGGCAAGGACGGTCCAGGTGAGCGCCGGGCGGATCCAGGCATGGTACTCCCGCTTCAGGAGCGATGCCAGGGCGTAAGCAAACGGTACCAGGGCCAGGGCATAGCCGAGAAAGAGGACGGGAGGATGGATCGTCATCCAGATGTTCTCCAGCAGGGGATTCAGCCCGTTGCCGTCGGTAAGCATCTTCAGGTAATCCGGATGCTGGAAGATCGAGTCCTTCATGCCCATGTAAGTATCCCGCAGGAGAGCAAAAGGGCTGCTTCCCACTTTCCAGCCGAAAAGGGAGATCCCCAGCATCATCGAGGTCACGAATACCTGCGAAACGGAAACGACCATGAGCACGCGATTCTCCCAGCTCCGGGCCGCAAACACCAGCACGACGCCGATCAGGGCCTGCCAGATGGCCCACACCAGGAAGCTTCCCTCCTGCCCTGCCCAGAAGCAGGAGATGATATATCTGAAGGGGAGGCTGCGGGAGGAATATTCCCAGACATACGAATACTCGAAATAATGCCGGAAGATCAGGTAATAGAGGATCCCGGCGACCGCCAGCAGGGAGCCGGCATGCACCAGGAAAAGCGACCGGGCGGCCGTCCGCAGCCGGGAACTGCTATCCGGCTCCTGTCGCGACCGCAGGTAATAAAAAACCGCTGAAAGTAAGGCAGCCAGGAAGCTGATCCAGACCGCTGCCTGTCCGATCCTCCCGGGAACCAGGTGTTCACCTATATAATGGATGTTCATATGTTCATGGCTCGTCCGCCAAAGGTACCATTTTCGGGTCAGCCGGTGAAATTTCCTTAATTTCGCCAAAAACATCGGTCATGA
Source organism: Bacteroidales bacterium (assembly GCA_035505995.1). Lineage (GTDB taxonomy): Bacteria > Bacteroidota > Bacteroidia > Bacteroidales > FEN-979 > DATJQF01. Next base: position 5,325 of record DATJQF010000039.1, on the reverse strand, counting down.
GAATCGGCATCATCGGCGGGTCGGGACTGGAGAAGCTGAACATCTTCAGCCATAGCGTAGAGCAATCCGTCAACACCCCTTACGGGGATACCAGTTCTTCTTTCTTCCGGGGGATTCTGCAAAACCAGGAGATCTACATCCTTTCGCGCCATGGCAGGGACCATAGCATCACTCCCACGCATGTCAACAACCGGGCGAACATCCGGGCCCTGAAGGACCTGGGCTGCGAGGTCATCCTGGCTACCACCGCCTGCGGGAGCCTGCGCGAGGAGATCCGTCGCGGCGACCTGGTGATCCCCGACCAGTTCATCGACTTCACGCGGTTCCGCTCCAACACCTTCCATGAAGTCTTCGAACCCGGCAGTCTCGGACATACCGCCATGGCCGATCCTTTCTCGGAAGAGCTGAGGAGCCGCCTGATCCGGTCGGCCACGGATCTCGGGCTTCCCTTTCACCCGCGGGGCACCCTGGTTACCATTGAGGGTCCGCGCTTTTCCACCCGGGCCGAATCCAGGATGTTCCGCACGCTGGGCGCCGATATCATCAACATGAGCATTGCCCCCGAAGCCGCGCTGGCCAATGAAGCGGGAATTCCCTATGCCGTCGTGGCGCTATCCACCGATTATGATTCCTGGCATCCGGAAGAGGAAGCCGTGACCTGGGAGGATGTGCTCCGGGTCTTCGAGGAAAATGTAAAGCATGTGACGGAGCTGCTGGTGGAGACGATCCGGGGCCTGTAGCCCGCCATTTTCCCGGCCAGTCCGCCAGGGTAGTGATCTTCCCGGGCCTGTCCCCCCTTAATAAAGGTCTTCACCGGGTGCTTACCGGATCAATTATATTCCAAAGGCGATTTGTATCCTGTTAAAAACCGTCTTATATTAGTTCCTTAAAATGAGATTATTGTTCAATTAAAAGCGTATGAAAAAGTATACAGCAGAATTCATCGGTACCTTCTGGCTGGTGCTGGGAGGATGCGGAAGTGCAGTCTTTTCCGCAAGATTCCCTGAAGTAGGCATCGGTCTACTGGGAGTTGCCCTGGCCTTCGGGCTCACGGTCCTGACCATGGTCTATGCGGTGGGCCCCGTTTCAGGCGGTCACTTTAATCCCGCCGTTTCCTTCGGGCTCTGGATGGCCGGGAGATTCAGCGGGAAGGACCTCCTGCCTTACATCGTTGCCCAGATCCTGGGCGGGATCGGGGCGGCCGCGGTCATGTTCGTCATCCTCAAGGGCAGCGGGTACGATATCGGCAACTTTGCCGCGAACGGATATGGGGAGCATTCGCCGGGAGGATACAGCCTGGTCTCCGCCCTGGTCTGCGAAGTGGTGATGACCTTCATGTTCCTGATCGTCATCCTGGGGGCCACCAGCGAAAAAGCCCCGAAAGGATTTGCCGGCATTGCGATCGGGCTTACCCTGACGCTGATCCATCTTATCAGCATCCCGGTTACCAATACCTCGGTGAATCCGGCCCGGAGCATCAGCCAGGCCGTTTTCGTGGGCGGCTGGGCGCTGGAACAGCTCTGGCTTTTCATCCTGGCTCCCCTGGCAGGCGCGATCCTTGCAGGTCTGATCTATAAAATCATGGCGCAGAAGATCAAGTAGATACCGGACGGGCAACGGAACCTAAACCCCACGGGGGAAATTTCTTTTCCTTCCTATTTTTTTTTACCATGTCAGACATAACATGCTCTGCATATTATATTTGCAGGGCAATATTGCAGTAATCTAATTTTTTGCATATGAAACGGATGTATATTATGGCGCTGCTGGTCGTGGTGCTGGGAGGCGCCGCTCTGTCGCAGGAAGTGAGTCTGCGCGATCGTTTTTACGGACGTGTGGGCATCGGAGGAGGGATAGGGCTTTGCTACTATGACCCGTGCGATTATTATTACGATGAGGATTATTATTATCCCGATTACGATAACCTGAGATCCGTAGGATTTGCGCTCGGGGACGGTTTTAATGTGAGTTTAGCCGGGGGATACATGTTCAACAAGCATCTCGGGGTTGAGCTCGGCGTCAAGGATTTTTTCGGGTTGAATAAAAAAACCACGTATACTTCCAACCAGACCACCGGGACGGTCAGCGATGTGGTCAAGACCCACGGGATGATCTTCCAGGTGATCCCGGCATTCGTGCTCCGGGCCGGCTTCGAGAAATTCGATCCTTATGCCCGGTTCGGGCTGATCATCGGCGCCGTACCCCGGGTATATATGACCGAAACCGAGATGTTCTACGGCTCCGAATCCCCGGACCTCAACACCGAGAATTACACAGGAGTGTATAAAGGCGGAGTGGCGGTCGGCTTTACGGCCGCGGTGGGCGTTAATTTCAAGATCACGGACCATATCAGCCTCTTCTCCGAGTTCGACTGCAACGGGATCAACTATTCACCGAAGAAGTACATCCTGACCAAGGACGAGCTGAACGGGGTTGATCAGCTGCCCAACCTGAGCATGAGCGAGAAGGAGACCGATTTTGTGAAGAAGTACGATGCCCTGCAGACCTCAACGGATGAGCCGGCAAAGCACCTGAAGATCAGCATGCCGTTCAGCAATGTTGAACTGAATGTGGGAATGACCTATAAATTCTGAGCAACCGGCAAGGGCCGGCGGTCTTGGGGAGGCAGATGGGGGCTTCCGGATTTTTGAGTACCTTTACAGGGATCCGGTAATGCTTTATGGAATGCACCCGCCCTTCCACATATTCGAACTGACCGCCGAGCTGGCGCGCCGGATCGTGGAATCGCCTTCCGGGCCGCACCGCCACGATTACGAGGAACTTCTCTTCCTGACGGAAGGGAATCCCTGCCATTATATCGATTTCCGGAGGGAACAGCTGATCCCCCCGGTGGTGACCTATGTGGCGATGGGCAAGGTCCACCAGTTTAATCCCGACCTGGGTTCCCGCGGCTGGGCGATGCGCTATGCTCCCGAATGGATGCCGGAAAGCAGCTTTCGTTTCTACTCCCATTTCCTGGACCCTATCAATACGGAGATCCAATCGGAGATCTGCCTGGCCGCCCTGGAAACGTTGTGCCGGATGATGGTGACCGAATCGGGAGCTGCGGAGCCCAACTATGCGATGATCCGTCACCTGCTGGCCGCATTTATCGCGAAGGTGGAGGAAGCGGGGAAAAAGCAGTATGCCGGCGACCGCGAGCCCTCCAGCCCGGATCTGATCACCCTGAATAACTTCCTGAAGATCCTCGACGAGAACTTCCGCCGGGACGGGGGAGTGGAATTTTACGCAGAGAAGATGAATATGTCGGCCCGGAGCCTGAACAACCTCTGCAAAAGCATCCTTGAAAAAAGCGTTTCGGAGATCATCGAATCCCGGAAGCTGCTCGAAGCGCGCCAGCTGCTGCTGCATTCCCACAAAACGGTCGCCGAGATCGGCTTCGAGCTCGGGTACAACGAAAAGTCTTATTTTACAAGGGTCTTCCATAAGAAAACCGGCCTGACCCCCACCGCTTTTAAAGAAAAGATGCAGGCCCTCCTTGCCTGAAAGTACCACACATTTTCCGGAAAGTGTTACCGCTGCCCCGGAAAACGGGTGCAATTTTGCAGCGTTAAATTGATTTAAATAAAAATTAAAAAAGTCACCCGAAATCAAAGACCCTATGCAAGCACCTAAAATAAAATGGAGCATCGATCCTTCGCACAGCGAGATCGGCTTTAAAGTAAAGCACCTGATGATCACGAATGTAAAAGGTGAGTTCAGGAATTTCGACGCTACGATCTATACGACCGGCGAGGATTTCAATAACGCGGAGATCAACTTCTCCATGGACCCGGCGTCCATCAATACCGGGGATGAAAAGCGCGACGGCCACCTGAAGAGCGCCGATTTCTTCGACCTGGACAACCACCGGTCGATCACCTTCACCTCGAGGAGCCTCAAAAGTATGGACGAGGAAGGCGTGTATGAGCTGGACGGCGACCTCACCATCAAAGGCATCACCAAACCGGTGAAGCTGGAAGTCGAATTCGCCGGCATGATGAAAGACCCCTGGGGAAACCAGAAAGCCGGCTTCACCCTGAGCGGGAAGATCAACCGGAAAGAGTGGGGACTGAACTGGAACGTGCCCCTGGAAGCAGGCGGCATGCTGGTTGGCGAAGAAGTCAGGATCACCGCGGATGTGCAACTGGTGAAGCAATGAAACCCGGCGACCTGAACAGAAAGGCAGGATCCCCGGGCTTCGCGGAACGGATGCCGGTGCTGTTCGTGGGCCACGGCAGCCCGATGAATGCCATCGAGGAGAATGAGTTTACAGCAGGATGGCGCGCCGTTGCAAAGACCCTGCCCCGCCCCCGGGCCATCCTCTGCATCTCCGCGCACTGGGAGACCCGGGGGACCTTCCTGACAGCCATGGAACAGCCGCAAACCATCCATGACTTCGGCGGCTTCCCGAAGGAATTGTTCGAAGTGCAGTACCCTGCGCCCGGGAGTCCCGGGCTCGCAAAAGAGACCCGGGGCCTTCTCACCGGAACGGAAGCGGAGCTGGATACCCGGTGGGGTCTCGATCATGGCACCTGGAGCATCCTGAAGCACCTATATCCCGGAGCCGATGTCCCGGTAATCGAGATGAGCCTCAATTATTACCGTTCGCCGAAAGAACACTATGCGCTGGCCAAAGAGCTCTCCCCTCTCCGCAAGGAAGGCGTGCTGATCATCGGCAGCGGCAATATGGTGCACAACCTCAGGATGGTGGCCTGGGAACGGATGAAAGAGCCCGGGTTCGGTTATGACTGGGCCCTCGAAGCCAATGACCGGATGAAAAAATTCATCCTCGCCGGGGATCACCCGTCCCTGGCCAATTATTCTTCCCTCGGCAGCGCATTCCGGCTTGCCATCCCCACACCCGACCATTTCCTTCCCCTCCTGTATGTCCTGGCCCTGCAGGAAGACGACGAAGTGCCAACCTTCTTTAACGACCAACCCGTCATGGGCTCGCTGACGATGACGTCGGTGAGGATCGCCGGCGGATAATCGTTCTCATAAGAATCAGCAGGCCTGCGGCCCGGGCATGCGAACACAACGACGACCCTGATATACACGCATATCACCGGGCCCGGATCTGATAAAATAAAAAGCCCGCCTGATAATCAGAATATCTAATTTCTCTTTATATTTGGGTTTACCGGAGGAAAGGAAAGTTGTTCTATCAGTAACCCTTGCCGGGAGCATATGTTACTTGCAAGCGTTGAAAACATCCTGCATATAAATAACCGGACAATGAAAGAATACATTTTCTTAATAATAGCCACACTGATATCGCTATTTTCCCACGGACAAACTGACCTGGCAATAATAAATGATCCT
>DATJQF010000038.1:0-8567 GCA_035505995.1 Bacteroidales bacterium | reverse complement strand
AAGCAACCTGGCCCGGCTGGTGGACCTTTACGGAGGGAAGATGGATGAAACGGGAAAGATTACCCAGGAGGCCGATCTGGAATTGATGAGAAAGGAACTGTTCAGCGTAAGTATTACCGACGAGCAGACCAGGAATATGATCGGTGAAGCATTTAAGAATTATGGATTGTTGCTGGAACCCCATGGTTCGGTAGCCTGGGCGGGGTTGATGGAATACCTCAAATCCTATTCCGCTGACTGCGGGCCGGACCAGCTTTGCATCTCCCTGGAAACGGCACACCCGGCCAAGTTCCCCGACGAGATCCGGAAGATCCTGAATGTTGAGCCGGATCTGCCGGCGAGCCTGAAGGGCATCGACGATCTGCCGGAGCATGTTGGGCCGCTGAAGAACGATTATCCTTCTTTTAAGGAATATTTATTAAAAAATTACCAGTAAAACCGGAACGCAGAGGCCACCAATGAAACGGATATTCACTGATCTGTGCTATTCTGTTTCATCTGTGTCTTCTGTGTTCTAAAGAAATTTAACTTCCCTATATGTATTTATTCTGCTCTGACCTAGAAGGCGTTTTCGTCCCGGAAGTGTGGATCAATGTAGCCGAAAAGACCGGCATTCCCGAGCTTCGCCGCACCACCCGCGACGAGCCCGATTACGACAAGCTGATGCACTACCGGATGAAGATCCTGGATGAACGCGGGTTAAAGCTGCATCATATCCAGGAGGTGATCGCGCAGATCCGGCCGCTGCCGGGTGCAGTGGAGTTTCTCGAGTGGGTGAAGGAGCGGATGCAGCTCATCGTGGTATCGGATACCTTCATCCAGTTTGCCGATCCGCTGATGAAGCAACTCAACAGGCCGACGCTCTTCTGTCACACGCTCGTAATGGACGACACCAACCGGATCATCGACTACAAGCTCCGCCAGCCCGACCCGAAGCGCAGGACGATCGAGGCGCTGCAAAGCCTCAAATACCAGGTGATCGGCATGGGGGATTCCTATAACGATATTTCCATGATCAAGCAAGCCGACCAGGGCATCCTCTTCCGCCCGCCGGATAATGTGGTCAAAGATTATCCGGAGTTGCCGGTGACGCATGATTACGAGGAAGTCAAGAAGATTGTTTCCGGATTACTGGGATGACCGGACTATCGTTCATCGCTGTCTACTCCGAGATGATCCTGACCTCTGTCCTCCGGTTCTGCTGACGCCCTTCAGGAGTATCATTGCCGGCAACGGGCTGTGTTTCACCGAATCCCTTTGCGCTCACCCGGTCCGGAGCAATGCCATGCTTAATAAGATAGGATCTCACGGATAATGCCCGGTCCTCCGAGAGCTTCTGATTGGATTCCGGGGTTCCCACATTGTCCGTGTGACCCGCGATCTCAATCACCAGGTTCGGCTTAGCCTTCAATGCCGCAACCAGCTCATCAAGGGCCGGAAAGGATTCCTTGCGCAGCGTTGCCAGTCCGGTTTCAAAAAAGACATTGCGAAGGGTAAATACTTTCGGCGGATCATATTTCAGCGTAAGCGTATAGGTCATTTTATGATCCCCGCCGGGAACCTCCAGCTCCCGGTATTTGACCGTATCGGAAAGATGCCTGTAAAATACATCATAGGTATCCCCATTGGGGATCGTCAGGGAGCATTTCCCGTCATTTCCCGTACTCGACCCGTACACATTTTTTGTCTTATGACTTTTCAGGAGCAGAAGCTCTCCCGCCCGCGGGGTCCCGCTTTTACTGGTCACAACGAAGTTGAATACAGCTTCATGAAAGGTGGCAGACTTCTCCTGGGACATTAGCAAGCCTCCCGGCAATATCACGGAAAACCAAAGCAGGATCTGGTTAACCCGGTTCATGGTACGAAGTATTTCACCATTTTACCATTTCACCGTCTCGCTGTTTATTCAATCGCTTGCCACACAAGCCAGGTTCCTGTCGCCATAGGCATCATCGATCCTCGTGACCGTCGGCCAGTATTTATCCTCGGCCGACCAGGGCATCGGGTAAGCAGCCTTTTGCCTGGAATAGGGGAGGTTCCAATCATCGGCGGAGACCATTTTTGCCGTATGCGGCGCTTTCATGATGACGTTCACTGTTTTGTCGGCCTTGCCTTCGGCGATCTCGTCGATCTCCTTTTTAATGGCGATCATGGCATCCACCAGACGGTTCAGCTCGTAATAAGGTTCGCTTTCGGTCGGCTCCACCATCAGGGTGCCATGTACGGGGAATGCCACGGTGGGAGCATGGAATCCATAGTCCATCAGTCGCTTGGCAATATCGATCGCCCCGATCCCGGTGGCCTTGGTGACCGGGTTGCAGTCGACGATCATCTCATGGCCCACGCGGTTCCTTGCGCCGGTATAAAGAATGGGATAGTAAGGCTCAAGACAGGCCTTCAGGTAATTGGCATTCAGGATGGCGTAGATAGTAGCATCCGTCAACCCCTTGCCGCCCATCATCTTGATATAGCCGTAGGAGATCGGCAGGATCAGTGCGGAACCGTAGGGTGACGAGGATACCGCCGTAATCCCTTCCTTGCCTCCTGTTTCGATGAAGACATGCTTCGGCAGGAACGGCGTCAGGTGCTTCGCCACTACGATCGGGCCTTCCCCGGGTCCGCCTCCGCCGTGGGGGATGGCGAACGTTTTGTGAAGGTTCAGGTGGCAAACGTCGGCGCCGATGATGGCAGGATTCGTCAGACCCACCTGGGCATTCATATTGGCCCCGTCCATGTACACCTGTCCGCCGTGCTCGTGGATCACCCGGATCATCTCCAGGATCTCTTCCTCGAACACGCCATGGGTGGAAGGATAGGTCACCATCAGGGCGCCCAGGGTATCCTTGTATTGTTCCGCCTTTGCTTTCAGGTCGGGAAGGTCAATGTTGCCTTTATCGTCGCAGGCGACCACGACCACCTTCATCCCGGCCATCACCGAGCTGGCGGGATTGGTCCCGTGCGCGGAACAGGGGATCAGGCAGATATCCCGGTGAGATTCACCCCGGCTCAAATGATACTGCCGGATCACCATCAGTCCGGCGTATTCCCCGGCGGCCCCGGAGTTGGGCATGAAGGAGACGGCATCGAGGCCGGTGATCACGACCAGGTCTTTGGCCAGCTCGTCGATCAGGTACTGGTATCCTTCCGCCTGGTTCTTCGGAACGAACGGATGGATGGCTCCGAACTCCGGCCAGCTCAGGTGGAAGAGCTCGGCGGCGGCATTCAGCTTCATGGTGCAGGAGCCCAGCGGGATCATCGAGCGGTTCAGGGAGAGATCCTTGATCTCCAGCTTTTTGATATACCGCATCATCTCGGTCTCCGAATGATACGAGTTGAAGACCTTTTGCTTCAGGTATTCCGATTTGCGGTCGAATTCCTTAGAGAAGGTGCGGATCTTCTCGCATTCCACCGGGTCGCAGACGAAAGCCGTGAACGGCTGGATATTCGCGTTGGCGAAAATGGAGAGGATCTGGTTGATGTCGGTCAGCGAAGTGGTTTCATCGATGCTGATCCCGATGGTCTTGGCGTCGATATACCGGAAGTTCAGGTGGTTTTTCAGGGCCGCCTGCTTGATCACCTTGACGGAGGCTCCTTCCGGAAGCTTGATCAGCAGGGTGTCGAAGAAGTTCTGGTTCAGCTGGCGGTAGCCGTATTTCTGCAGCTCCTGCGAGAGCACCCCTGCCAGGATATTGATATGCCGCGCGATCTGTTTCAGTCCTTTGGGTCCGTGCCAGGCAGCGTACATGCCGGCCATCACGGCCAGTAGTACCTGCGACGTGCAGATGTTGGAAGTCGCCCGCTCGCGCTTGATATGCTGCTCACGGGTCTGCAGCGCCATCCGGAGCGCGCGGTTCCCGTTCGCATCCACCGAGATCCCGATGATCCTACCCGGGATCTGGCGCTTGAAATCTTCCTTTACGGCAAAATAAGCCGCATGCGGACCTCCGTATCCCATCGGGATCCCGAAACGCTGGGTCGAGCCGAATACCACGTCGGCGCCCCATTCGGCCGGCGGCGTTAAAAGGGTCAGGCTCAGGATATCGGCGGCCACGGCTACGGCAGCCCCCGCCTGGTGGGCTTTTTCCGTGAAGCCCCGGTAATCGTAAATGGCCCCGAACTGGTTCGGGTACTGCACCACGGCGCCAAAAGTTTTATCCGTGAAGGTGAATTCCTCGAATTTCCCGAACACCGGCTCGATGCCCAGCGGCACCGCCCGGGTCTTGATCACATCGATGGTCTGGGGGAACAGGTCCATCGAGACAAAGAACTGGTTGGCCTCCCGTTTCACGGCGTCGCGGCTCCGTGCATTGAAGAGCATGATCATCGCTTCGGCAGCGGCGGTGCCTTCATCTAGTAACGAAGCATTGGCAATGGGCATCCCGGTGAGATCCGATATGACGGTCTGGAAATTAAGCAGCGCCTCCAGCCTTCCCTGGGAGATCTCGGCCTGGTAAGGCGTATAGGAGGTATACCATCCGGGATTTTCCAGGATGTTCCTCAGGATCACCCCCGGGGTGATCGTATTGTAATAGCCTAGTCCGATAAAGGTCTTGAAGATCTTATTCTTAGCCCCGATGGCTTTCAGATGGTTCAGGTACTGGTACTCGTTGATCCCGTCCGGGAGGTTCAGCGGTTCTTTCATCCGGATGCTTTTGGGAACGGTTTCCCCGATGAGCTGGTCAAGGGATTTCACCCCGATCCTGGACAGCATTTCTTTAACCTGGTCCTGGTCCGGGCCATTGTGCCTTCTGGCGAAATTATCAGTGATCATAGCAGGTGTTATGGTTTTGTTTCGGTTGAATCGACAAAGTTAAAGATTCTTTGCGGATGGAAAAGAAAAAGCCCCGCAGGATGCAGGGCTCTTGTTTGTCACGATCCGGTGACGGGGGTGTTACTTACGGATCCTCATTTTATAGAAGGATCGGTAAACGAAGTACAGGGCAATCGCAAAAAATACGAAGCCGATGTACGGTGCCACTGAAAAGAACTTTTCAGAGATCGCGATTTCCATTGCCAATAACCCGAACAGCGTGGTGAACTTGATGATCGGGTTCAGGGCCACGGCCGACGTGTCCTTGAACGGGTCTCCGACCGTATCTCCGATCACGGTGGCTGCATGCAGCTCCGTCCCTTTTTCCTTCAGGTCCACTTCCACGATCTTCTTGGCATTGTCCCACGCACCTCCGGTATTGGCCATGAATACGGCCTGGAACAGCCCGAAGAAAGCGATGGAGATAAGGTAAGCCACAAAGAAGGAGGCTGCCGCATAAGTGGCCGTTGCTTCGGTGGCACTTGTATTTCGGTAACCCGAGAAAAAGGCAATGGCCAGCGCAAAGGAGAAGATCGCGACGAAGATATTGAACATCCCCGTCTGGGCATATTGCGTGCAGATCTTCACGACCTCCTTGGAAGTGCTGATGGACGCTTTCTTCTCGGCGCTCGGGTCGAGGTTGATATGCTTCTTGATGTATTCCACGGCGCGGTATGCCCCGGTCGTCACGGCCTGCATCGACGCCCCGGTAAACCAGTAGATCACGGCGCCCCCCGTAAGGAAGCCCAGGATCGTATAGGGATTCAGGATATTCAGGATATCCGTGGGATTAATGTTGAAATGCTTCTTGATGAGCAGGATCAGGGAGAAGATCATCGTGGTGGCGCCCACGACGGCCGGCCCGATCAGCACCGGCTTGGCGGTCGCCTTGAACGTGTTCCCCGCCCCGTCGTTGGCTTCGAGGTAATGCTTGGCTTTTTCAAAATCCGGCTTGAAGCCGAAATCCTTTTCGATCTCGGGGGTCACCTTATCCTGCTGCTCTTCGATCAGCGACAATTCATAGACGGACTGTGCATTGTCCGTAACAGGACCGTAGCTGTCCACCGCAATCGTGACCGGTCCCATTCCCAGGAACCCGAAGGCGACCAGTCCGAAGGCGAAGATCGAAGGATAGATCATGTATTCGCTCAGTCCGAACGTGCTGGCCACATACCCGATGAACATCAGCACCAGGAAGACCATTCCCTGCCAGAAAGCGCTGAAATTTCCAGCCACCAATCCCGAGAGGATCGTCAGCGAAGCGCCGCCTTCCCTGGAGGCCGTCACCACTTCATTGACATGCCTCGACTTCGGGCTGGTGAAGATCTTGGTGAATTCCGGGATCAGGGCCGCTCCCAGCGTCCCGCAGCTGATGATGATAGATAGCGTGATCCAGAGCGTATTCCCGAAATGCCCCAGCATGAACCAGCTGGCCAGGAACGTGACGATGATGGAGATGATGGAGGTGATCCAGACCAGGTTGGTCAGGGGCTTTTCAAAATCCAGGTCGTCCTTGGAACTATACAGCAGCCTGGAGATCCATTTATTGATATAGAAGGACACGATCGACGTGATCACCATCAAAATACGCATGAGGAAGATCCAGGTCAGCAGCAGCCGCTGGTCCGCCACATTGGCAACGGCCAGGACGATAAAGGAGATCAGCGCCACCCCGGTGACCCCGTAGGTCTCAAACCCGTCGGCCGTGGGACCCACGCTGTCGCCGGCATTATCCCCGGTGCAGTCGGCGATCACCCCGGGATTCCTCGGGTCGTCCTCCTTGATCTTGAACACCACTTTCATCAGGTCGGAACCGATATCCGCGATCTTGGTGAAGATCCCGCCGGCGATACGCAGCGCGGAAGCGCCCAGCGATTCCCCGATGGCGAACCCGATAAAGCTGGCCCCGGCATATTCCCTGGGAACGAAGATCAGGATGATCAGCATCATGATCAGCTCCACGCAGATCAGCATCACGCCGATGCTCATGCCCGAATTCAGCGGGATGTTCAGCAGCTTGATCGGCTTCCTTTCCAGGGAGGCGAACGCCATCCGGCTGTTGGCCAGGGTGTTCATCCGGATCCCGAACCAGGCGACCCCGTAGGAGCCCAGGATCCCGACGACCGTCCATCCCAGGATCAGCAGCACCCCGCCGAAGGAATTGGACTGGAGATACCCGAAATAAAAGGCAATGCAGGCCCCGATGATCGCGAACAGGATCACCAAAAATTTTCCCTGCTGTATCAGGTAGGTTTTACACGTTTCAAAGATCACTTTCGCCACATCCAGCATCGAGCGGTGGGCCTTCAGGCGGCTGACTTTCCGGTACTGGTAATACCCGAACAGCATCCCCAGCAGACAGATCAGGAACCCGAACAGCAGCAGGTTGTTCTGACCCGATGTCAGCTCCGGGATCTTCAGGTCCGCCTCGCTGGCTGCAGACAGGAACGGCAGCCCGATGACTGCCATCAACGTAAACAATTTTTTCATAGGAAAATAATTTATTATTTAGAATCGTTACAAATGTATAAACTATTTCTGAAATTCTATCGCTTTTTTTAAAGCGTGCTTGTCATTTTAACAAAAAACCTGTAGGTTTGTCAATGGGAAGGCCGGGAAAGAGCATGCAGAAGATCCAGCTGGATATCATTGGAATGTCTTACAGCCAGTCGCAGAGCGGCGCGTATGCCCTGATCCTGGGCGAGCGGGGAGGGAAGCGGCGGCTGCCGATCATCATCGGGGGATTCGAGGCGCAGGCCATCGCCATCGAACTGGAAAAGATCAAGCCTCCAAGGCCCCTGACCCACGACCTGTTCAAATCGTTTGCCGAGGCGTATAAGGTCAAGCTCACCGAAGTCATCATCAATAAATTCAGCGAAGGGGTCTTTTATGCGTTGCTGGTTTGCAGCGACGGGAAGAAGGAGATCGAGATCGACTCCCGGACCTCCGATGCGATCGCGCTGGCCCTTCGCTTCGGTTGCCCGGTTTATACGTACGAGGAGATCATGACGGCAGCCGGCATCCTGATAGACGAGGAAGCCGAAGCGGCAAAAGAGACTGAGCAGGTTTCCAGGGAGCCGGTCGCTGAAGATGCACCCCTTTCGGAGTATTCCCCCCAGGAACTCCAGGATCTGCTGAAAGGTGCGGTGGAAAACGAAGATTACGAAAAGGCCTCCCAGATCCGCGACGAGATCAACCGGAGGCATAAAAAGGAAAAATAGGCTTACCTGGTTTCCACCCTCCATCCTTTATCTTATATCCTCTATCCTCCTGTCTTCGGTCTGGTGATAACTTTGGATCATTACCAGGAGAGACAAAACAGTACTTTTTATTACCGATAAATTATTTTATTGAATTGCGTGATATCTGATTAAACTCCAGGAATTTGTTGAATCAATATTTTGGAAAACAATTTTAATGATACCGACGTTCTTTGAAAAATGTAAATCAATTTTTTTTCCGGTTCCATTGTACGTATATCTCGTGTGAACCACATTTGAGAATTTATTAATCCCTACATAATAAATTGAATCATAATCTATAGTTTCGTAGTAATTTGGGTTAAAATAATAAAATGAAGTAAAATATTCAGGTGGTTGGGCGACAAGTCCAGTGAGAGAGTGATAGTTGATTTCTAAACCTAAAAATTCATCACCATTAATGCTGCAAAACAATTCAAAAGTATTAATCAGTGTTGAATTAAAGGTTAACGTAATTTGTTGATGAGTAGGAGAATTTTTAGATTCATCCTGGGGAT
>DATJQF010000037.1:0-14644 GCA_035505995.1 Bacteroidales bacterium | reverse complement strand
GCAGTTCGCAGTTGCCGTTCTTATAGCATTTGGTGCAGTCGGCATTGTGTTCCGACAGCAGCAGTTCGATGATGTGTTTCCTTGCCAGACGGACCTTGCCGGTGTTCGTATGGATTGCCATGCCCTCTGCAGCCGGCTGGGCGCAGGAGGCGATCAGGTTTTTGGAACCCTCCATCTCCACCACGCAGACGCGGCAGTTACCTGCCACACAGAGGTCTTCGTGGTAGCATAACGTGGGGATGTGAATATTCGCTTTTCGGGCGGCTTCCAGGATGGTGGTCCCTGGCTCGACTGCTACGTCGATGCCGTCTATCTTCAGATTCAGTTTCTTTGCCATATTTAGATTCTCCCAGCTTCAGAATTAGTAAATCATTTCCTCTTTAAAATTGCTCACGATGGACGAGAAGGAATTAGCCACCGATTGTCCGAGCCCGCATTTCGCGGTGATCTTCATGGTCTCGCTCAGTTTCATCAACTGATCCAGGTATGCCGCCGGCTTCTCCCCGCGCTTCACCGCTTCGATCCCCTTGCGCAGCTGCTGGCAGCCGACGCGGCAGGGCGTGCACTGTCCGCAGGATTCTTCTTCAAAGAACTCCAGGTAGTTGTGAAGCACGTTGTACATCGACCGGGAGCTGTTGAAGATCATCATGGACCCTCCCGTGGGGACGCCTTCGAACCCGATGATGGTATCCTTGAATTTCTTGCGCGGGACGCAGAACCCGGAAGCGCCTCCCACCTGCACGGCTTTGGCGTCGCCATCGCCGAATTCGTCGACGAACTGCACCAGGGGCATGCCCAGTTCCAGCTCGTAAATGCCGGCCTTGGGAGTATCGCCCGATACGGAGAACACTTTGGATCCCCTGGAGTCGCGGGTGCCCAGCTTGCGGTACTGGATCGGCCCGATGCGGCAGATCATCAGCACGTTCACGAACGTTTCCACGTTGTTGATCACGGTGGGCTTGTTCATATAACCGGAAACGGTGGGGTAGGGGGGCTTGTTCCTGGGCTCGCCCCGTTTCCCTTCCATCGATTCGAAGAGGGCGCTTTCTTCTCCGCAGATATAGGCGCCGCTTCCCATTTTGATCTGGATCGTGAAATCCAGGCCCAGCTTCTGGATATTCTCGTGGAAAATGTCGATCTCTTTCTGCAGGCCTGCGTGGAGGAATTTATACTCTCCGCGGAGATAGATAAATCCCTGTTTGGCCCCTATCACCTTGCCGCAGATGGCCATTCCTGCGAGTACCTTCCGGGGAACCTTGGAGAGGATCTCCCGGTCCTTGAAGGTGCCCGGTTCGCCTTCATCGGCATTGCAGATCACATATTTTTCTTCCGACGGCTGCTCCATGGTGAACTTCCATTTCAGGCCGGTCGGGAAGCCGGCTCCCCCGCGGCCCTTGAGGCCGGAATCGAGGAGATCCTTAATGATATCTTCATTCGGCCGCTTGATCGTTTCGGCCAGGGTCATATACTTCTGATCGGAGTATTCCCCGAAAATCAAATCAACACGTTGAACTAGCTCTGACATATCGTGGTTATATTAAAGGGTCAGGTAATTATTTGTGAATATAATCGGCGATGATCTCATGGATCCTGTCGGGCGTGAGCTCCGAGAACACCTCGTCGTTGATGAGCATCGACGGTCCCTTATGGCACCAGCCGAGGCAGTTCGTTTCCAGCAGCGTGAATTTCTTGTCCTGGGAAGTTTCGCCGACCTTGATCTTGAGCATGTTTTCGATCGTATTGATGATCTGTTTCTTGCCATGCATGTCGCACGAGATCGTTTTACATACCCGGATCACATACTTGCCGCGGGGCATGGTATCGAGGAACGAGTAGAAGGTTGCGGTCCCGTAAACCTGGGCGGCGGAAAGATCCAGTTCTTTGGCGATTTCCGTCATGTCCTGGTCGGAGAGGTAGTTGTTCCTTTCCACTACACCCTGCAGGATCGGCATCAGGCTGGTCCTTTCTTTCCCGTGCTTGGTGACCAGTTCCTGAATGAGGTGATTATTATTGTGATTGGCCATAATTATGGAAATTTGAGTAATTAATCCTGTAAAAAAACTGAAAAACTGTTTTTAAATTCCGGTGCAAAATTACGATTTTCTTTGTTAGTAAATTAACAACTGGAGGGATTTTTTTAACAGGCCGGGAATTTATATAAAATCTAAATAAAATCAGGAAAGGGCAGGGTAAAAAAGAGACGAAATGCCGGATTCTAATTTTTATCTTTGCTAAAAATCCTTTCATTTTGAACCACAGGTACTTCATCAGAATGTCTTTTGTCGGGACCCGGTACCATGGATGGCAGCGGCAGCATAATGCCGAGAGCGTCCAATCGCTCCTGGAGAATGCCCTTACCGTGATCCTGAAGTCGGAAACGGAGGTGACCGGGGCCGGGAGGACCGACACGGGGGTACATGCACTGGAGTACTGGGCCCATTTCGATCTACCCCGATCCCTGGAACCCGACAAGTGCAAGAAGCTGGTATTCAGTCTGAACGGTTATCTGCCCAAAGATATCGGCATCCGGGAGGTGGTTCCGGTGAGACCCGATGCCCATGCACGATTCAGCGCATTATCAAGGACTTACCGCTACCTTGTGCTCAGGGAGAAGGATCCCTTCCTGGAAGGCCGGGCCTATTATTATCCTCACGGGCTCGATCTGGAAAAAATGAATGCCGGCGCCGGGATCCTGCTACATGTTTCCGACTTTTCGTCGTTCGTGAAATCCCCGTCGGATGCAAAAACCCACATCTGTCGCCTTTCGGAGGCCGGTTGGAAGGAAGAGGGCAACCTGCTGGTTTTTACGATCACAGCCGACCGCTTTCTCCGTAACATGGTGCGGGCCATCACCGGCACGCTGATCGACCTGGGCAGAGGGAAGATCACCCGGAAAGATCTGGCAGCGATCATTCGCAGCAGGAACCGGTCGGCGGCCGGTTATTCGGTTCCGGCGTGCGGACTGTACCTCGCCGCCATAAAATATCCCGAAGAGATTTTTACAGGCTTTTGACGATCCAGAGGATCCCGACGGCGATGGCCAGGATCCCGCCGGCCAGGCTGAATCCTTTCAGGAACCGGATCTTGTTGTGCTCGCTTGATTTCACGGCGATGAATCCGAGGATAAAGGCAAAGGTGAGCATGGTAAAGATGGTTCCTGCGGCAAAACCGCACAGGTACAGCACGGCGCCTGTCATACCCGGCAAAACCAGCGTCGGGAGTATGACCAGCAGGTGGCTGAACCCGGCCAGGCCATGCACGATCCCGACGAGCAGCGCCGTCCACGCATTCTGGTGATAGGATTTCTCATGCGGATGCTGATGCTCGTGGGTCTCCGAATGAGAGTGCGGATGAATATGGACATAGGGTACCGGTGAGGAATGCACATGCGGATGAAAGTGGTACCGGGAGAAGCGATGGCTTTGAACCCGGAAGATGGCCCAGGTCCCGATGGCGATCAGCAGCACCCCGACGATGATCTCGCTGTGAGCGGAGATCCGGTCGATGGGGAGCAGGTCTTTGAAAAGGAGGAAGAGCCCCCCGAGCAGCAGCATGCCCACCGTATGCCCGATCCCCCAGGAAACTCCGATCTTCCACGCGTGATTGCGGCTTTGGATCGCCAGAGGAGTAACGGCTGCCAGGTGGTCGGGCCCGGTAATGACGTGGGCCATGCTGGCAGCTATGCCGGTAAGCAGCTGGATCATCGGGTAGGTCGGGAGTTACGACAAAGAAAGTGATAAAAATCGGAATATCCAATCCTGTCGTGTCCAAATAATTTCTAACTTTACCCTCTCGCAGGATTGACGGGGAGAAAACAGGTTCCGGTTCCACCAACATCCCTTTTATGAAACTTTCTCATTCCGTAACTGGCCGGCTGCTCAAATGGGTGCTTTGGCTGGTAGCGCTGCATTCCATTGGGTTCGGATTATCGCTGATCGTCCTGCCCATCCCGGTGATCGAGTATTTCGGGTTCCAGCTGGTCGAAAAATTCTTTGCCGTCCAGGGCGGCGTTTTTCACATCGTGGTGAGCCTGGCCTATATCATGGCCGCGCTGGATCTCGACCGTTCGGCCAAGCTGATCATCCTGTCCTGCACGGCAAAATTCATGGCCACGATCTTTCTTCTTTCCTATTATATTTTTGAAAGCCATATTTTCATGGTCGCTTTTTCAGGGGTGGCCGACTTCCTGATGGGTCTCGCGATCCTCTGGCTTTACCTTCACTACGTTAACACCAAACCTGTGGTAAATGAAAACTGAACTGCCCAGCATTATCATCACCGGGGCTTCCGGCTTTATCGGCCGGCACATGATGGATTTCATCAAGGACTATTTCCAGGTCTTTGCGATTGCCCGGCGTTCCGCCAGCGAGGCGGGGATCCATTATCACCCGAACATTCACTGGATCCAGTGGGATATTGCCGGCTCCTCACGGCTGGAAGAGGTGACGGACCTGATCCAGAAGAAAGGCGGGGCGGACTACATCCTGCACCTGGCCGCCTTCTACGATTTCGATTATACCGATAATACCGCCTATCAGCGGACCAATATCGAAGGAACCAGGAATATCATCGAGCTTGCCAAGACGCTCAAGGTAAAGCGGTTCATCTTTGCCAGCTCCCTGGCTGCCTGCAATTTTCCGACTCCGGGCGAATGGATCACGGAATCCACCGTGCCCGATGCCGATTTTTCCTATGCCAAGACCAAGAAGTGGGGCGAGGAGATCCTGAAGGAGAACTCCCGGTTCTTCCCGGTCTCCATCGTGCGGTTCGCCGCCGTCTTCAGCGACTGGTGCGAATACCCGCCGTTGTATAAATTCCTGGCCACCTGGCTCTCCCACGGATACGACAGCCGCATGCTGGCCGGACGAGGCGAATCGGCTGTTTCGTATATCCACATCAACGACCTGACCAAGATCCTGTATACGATCATCCGGAAAAGCGATCAGCTTCCCGCCTATGCCATCTATGCCGCCAGCCCTGACGGTTCCACTACGCACAAGGAGCTGTTCGAGATCGCCACCCTCGATTACCTGGGGGAACCGGTGAAGCCGATCCTCATCCCGAGGCTCCTGGCCTACCCGGGGATCTTTTTCCGGATCCTGATGGGCAAGCTGAAGATCACGCCTCCGCCCTTCGAGCGTTACTGGATGGTGAAGTACATCGACCTGAAGCTGAACGTCGATTCCTCCCTTACCCGGAAACTCCTCGATTGGGCGCCTACGCCCCGGTACCATATCAAGCGGCGGCTGCTGTTCCTGCTGGCCCGCATGAAGAGCAACCCGCTCGAGTGGTACTCGAAGAATGAAGCCGCCCTGAAGCACATTTCCTTCCGCACCAACCTGATCATCCATGAATACATGATGGTGTACCGGGAAAAGATGCTGAACAAGATCACGGCCCGGATCCTTTCGCTGGAGAATAACCAGACTTTCAGCCATTACCAGAAGATGGACGTGCTGCAGTTCAAATCCATCATGAGCACGCTGTATTCCATCCTGGCCTCTTCCGTGCACAGTGCCGACCGCAGCCTCCTGATCAACTACATGGACGACATTGCCATGCCCCGGTTTGCCGAAGGGTTCCAGCCGAAAGAGATCTGCGCGGTCCTGTCGGTATGCAACGATGTCATCACCGAAGAGCTGCTGGCCCTGAAGGAATTCACCTTCAAGCGGCAGGATCTCTATGATCATGTCGGCATCACGCTGCAGCTGGCCCAGGATGAAGTGGAGGAGAAATACGAAGCCCATAAGGTGCCGGTCGAGGAGGTGGAAACAAAAGCCAAGATCGGCCTGACCATCGACGGACTGGAGGTCAATGTGGAGGAAGGTACCTCGATCCTGGATGCCGCACGTTTGCTTAAGATCAATATTCCCACGCTGTGCTATCATAAGGACCTTCAGATCGCGGGAAATTGCCGCGTTTGCCTGGTGGAAGTGGAGGGGTCGAAGACCTTGCTGGCTTCCTGCGCCACCCCGGTCGAGCAGGGGATGAAGATCAAAACGAACAGTATCCGGGTCCGCAACGCCCGGAAGACCATGATCGACCTGCTGCTGTCGGAACACAATGCCGACTGCACGAAATGTTACAAGAACAGCAAGTGCGAGCTGCAGGCGCTGGCCTCCGAGTTCAAGATCATCAATCCGATGTTCCTGGACCTGGTGCATGAGAAAAAATACACGATCGACGATTATTCCCCGGCCATCCTGAAGGACGACAGCAAGTGCATACGGTGCCAGCGCTGCGTCCGGACCTGCACCTTCATCCAGGGGGTGAGCGCGGTGGGGGTGGCCTATAAAGGGGGAAAGATGAAGATCTCCACCTTCCACGGGCGACCCCTGTTCGAGGAGATCTGCACCAGTTGCGGACAGTGCATCGACCGGTGTCCGACGGGAGCTTTGGTTGAAAAGAATTACATTGAAGAGGTCTGGACGGCCATCTTCGATCCGAAGAAGCATGTAGTGGTGCAGACCGCTCCTGCCGTTCGGATCGCCCTGGGCGAGGACCTGGGATTCGAGCCCGGCAAACGGGTGACCGGGAAGCTGATCTCCGCCCTTCGCAGGCTCGGCTTCGATTCGGTGATGGATACGGCCTTCACGGCCGACCTTACCACGGTGGAAGAAGGGGCTGAATTCCTGGACCGGGTCAAGCGGGCGCTGGTGGATAAAGATCCGACGGTAGTGCTGCCCATGACCACTTCCTGTTCCCCGGGATGGGTGAAGTTCTTCGAGCAAACTTTTCCCGAGAGTCTGAGCCACCTGTCCACGTGCAAGTCGCCCCAGCAGATGTTCGGGGCGCTTTCGAAGACCTATTATGCGCAGAAAAAAGGACTGCGGCCTGAAGATATCGTAACGGTCTCCATCATGCCCTGTACCGCCAAGAAATTCGAGGCGGACCGCCCGGAGATGCGCTCCAGCGGCTTCAAGGATGTGGATTATGTCCTCACCACCCGCGAGCTGGCGATCATGATCACCCAGGCAGGGATCGATTTTACCAGTCTGCCGAACGACCATTACGATGCACTGATGGGCAAAGCGACAGGGGCAGGTGTAATCTTCGGCGCAACCGGGGGAGTGCTGGAGGCCACCCTGCGGACCGTTTATGAGAAGGTCACCGGGAGGGAGGTTCCGTTCAATAACCTGGAAGTGACGCCGGTGAGGGGACTGGAAGGGATCAAGGAAGCATCGTTTGTTTTGGAAGGCACCCTGCCGGAGTGGAATTTCCTCGAGGGCTTCGAGCTGAAGGTAGCGGTGGCACATGGCCTGGCCAATGCCAAAAAGATCCTGCAGGCGGTCCGGGATAAGAAGGCGGAATATCACCTCATCGAGATCATGGCCTGCCCGGGAGGATGCCTGGGCGGCGGCGGACAGCCGATCCCCACCAACCCGGAGATCCGGCTTAAGCGGATCCAGGCGCTATACGCAGAGGAGAGCGGACTGGAGCTCCGCAAGGCGCATGAGAATCCGGAAGTAGTGGACGTGTATGCCAATTTCATAGGGGAGCCCCTGGGAGACAAGGCACACGACCTACTTCACACCCATTATAAAAAGAGACTGGTCAACTGACCCGGGAGAAAGGTGCTGCCGCAAGTATTATGATTTTTCGGCGTAATGCTCCATCCCGGTGATGTCAATAATCACCGCAGGTTCCTTTCCCACCACCCAGGCATCATGACCCGGAGGGATGATCCCGATGTCGCCGGGTCCGTATTCCTTCTCAGTGCCGTCGTCCATCACTACATGAAGGCGACCTGAAAGATGGTAGTTGGTATGGGCTTGCTGGCAACTGTGGGTCTTGGCGATCGGTTTCACCGATTCCGACCATTTCCAGCCCGGGTTGAAGGTGCCTTTCCCGAAGGTGACTCCGTCGATAGACACTATTTCGACCTTTCCGTTCGGGAAAGTGCGAACTTCATCCGGCTTATTCATAGTTTTCATTAACATGTTTTTCATATCGCATAGATTTAATTTAATCTTGTTCTAAATAAAAAAACAAAGATAATACACAAAAAAGCTTTCGGCTGAAAACTCAAAAATTTTGTGCCAGACGGCACAAGATGGGAGTTAGCGGTCTTCGGGGTACCGGGATGCTATGCCTGACGGCACAGCATGGATCCGGCAGTTTTGCCTGCACAGGTATTTTGTGCCTGACGGCACAAGATAGGAGTTGGCGGTCTTCAGGTACCGGGATGCTGTACCTGACGGCACAGCATGGATCCGGCGGTTTTGTCTGCACAGGTATTTTATGCCTGACGGCACAAGATGGGAGTTGGTGGTCTTCGGGGTACCGGGATGCTGTGCCAGACGGCACAGCAAGGATCCTGCAGTTATGCTTGCACAGGTATTTTGTGCCTGACGGCACAAGATTGGAGTTGGCGGTCTTCAGGGGACCAGGATGCTGTACCTGACGGCACAGCATGGATCCTGCAGTTATGCTTGCACAGGTATTTTGTGCCAGACGGCACAAGATGGGAGTTGGTGGTCTTCGGGTACCGGGATGCTGTACCTGAGGCACAGCATGGATCCGGCAGTTTTGTATGCACAGGTATTTTGTGCCTGACGGCAAAAAAAAGAATTGTCCCGATAGGGACAATATCCCGGTGGCAGTTCAGGGATATGCAAGATTTCTTTTGTCCCGTCAGGGACAATATCCCGGTGGCAGTTCAGGGATAAGCAAGATTTCTTTTGTCCCGATAGGGACAATATCCCGGTGGCAGTTCAGGGATATGCAAGATTTCTTTTGTCCCGATAGGGACAATATCCCGGTGGCATTTCAGGGATAAGCAAGATTTCTTTTGTCCCGTCAGGGACAAAATTATATTAGAGGTTTAAAAATGAATCGTTCGTTATATTCCACTTCAAATTTCTGAAGGCACTCTTTATATTCTGTAATGAAATCCTTTTTTCTGTGATGTTTCTCCTGGTTCTGGATATATGTAATGACGCGATGAACATGGCTTTTTGAATATGAGAATGCCCCGTATGATTCCTGCCAGGCGAACCGGGTGGGGAGAAACTTTTTTTTGTTGATCCATTTTGATGAATCCCCTTTGATATCCTGGGTCAGATCGGAAAGGCTTTGGACTGGCCTCATCCCGATCAGGATGTGAACATGGTCTTCAATGCCGTTAATAGCAAGAAGTTTATGACCCTGGTTCCCAATTATTCCGCTGATGTAATCATACAATTCATTTTTCCAGGAATCGGCGATAAGCGACTGGCGGTATTTTACCACGAATATGAGGTGGATGTGGATTTGGGTGTAAGTGTTGACCATTTTTTTTTGATATTAATCGGCCAGGATTGAAAAGGTGAAAGATTTTTTCAATTATTATTTTGTGCCTGACGGCACGGCCTCGATCCGGGAGTTTTGTCTGCACAGGTATTTAGTGCCTGACGGCACAAGATGGGAGTTGGTGGTCTTCGGGGTACAGGGATGCTGTACCTGACGGCACAGCTTGGATCCGGCGGTTTTGTTTGCACAGGTATTTTGTGCCAGACGGCACAAGATTGGAGTTGGCGGTCTTCAGGGGACCAGGATGCTGTGCCTGACGGCACAGCTTGGATCCGGCGGTTTTGATTGCACAGGTATTTTGTGCCTGACGGCACAAGATTGGAGTTGGCGGTCTTCAGGGGACCAGGATGCTGTGCCTGACGGCACAGCATGGATCCTGCAGTTATGCTTGCACAGGTATTTTGTGCCAGACGGCACAAGATTGGAGTTGGCGGTCTTCAGGGGACCAGGATGCTGTGCCTGACGGCACAGCTTGGATCCGGCGGTTTTGTTTGCACAGGTATTTTGTGCCTGACGGCACAGCATGGATCCGACGGTTTTGTCTGCACAGGTATTTTGTGCCTGACGGCACAGCATGGATCCGGCAGTTTTGTCTGCACAGGTATTTTGTGCCAGACGGCACAAGATGGGAGTTGGTGGTCTTCGGGGTACCGGGATGCTGTACCTGACGGCACAGCATGGATCCGGCAGTTTTGTTTGCACAAGTAACTTGTGCGATAAGGCAAAAAAAAAGAATTGTCCCGATAGGGACAATATCCCGGTGGCATCTCAGGGATATGTAAAATTTCTTTTGTCCCGTCAGGGACAAAATAATTTAACGGGATAATAAATTCTTTAATCGGAATTTTATTTCCTGCAAGATCTGCGGATAGCGCTGTTGCAGGGGAGGCGTCATCTCGGAACCGAATTCAAGATCCTCCAGTATCTCGACGGCGAGTATATGAACGGTCTCCGGGACTTTCATCCCGATACGCCTGGCGAGCTCCAGGGAAGTGAGAAAGTTGATATCGTGAAGATTGGCCAGGTTGAGAGTTTCCCGGAAATCGTCCGGGGAATAATAATAAACCTCTCCCGGAACGCCCCCCGCGGTCTTGATGGCATCGAGGATGATGACCGTGTGATACTCCCTGATCATCTCCAGGATCTCCAGCCCTCCCATGGAAGTTGTATCGAACCGGACCCCGCTGAACTCTCCCGACGCTTCCAGGTCCCGGGCCAGCCTGATCCCGATCACATCATCCTTCAGGATATCGTTCCCGATGCCTAAAACAAGAACAGGATTCAATTACGAATTACGGATTACGAATTACGAATACCAAGACAGAATCGCCGAATACATCCCATAAGGCAAAGCGCTCTCTGCCTGCTAATCCCTTTTCACCGACTGGATGACCGTGCCGTCTGTGTCGTGAACCTGCAGCACCATTTTCATCTGCCCCGGCAGGGAATGGGTTGCGCAGGAGAAGCAGGGGTCATAGGCCCGGAAGGCCATCTCGATCATGTTCAGCGTGCCCTCCGAAACATCCTTTCCCTTTTTAATGAGTCCCTGGGCCGCCTTTTTGATCGACATGCAGATGGCTGCGTGGTTGTTGGTGGTCCCGACGATCAGGTTCACCTTGCGGACCATGCCCTTGTCATCGGTCCAGTAGTGGTGGGTCAGCGTGCCGCGCTGGGCTTCCACGATCCCGACCCCTTCGCCGACGATCTTACCGATGGGAGCCCGCAGTTCCTTGCCGGTGATATCCGGATCTTTTGCCAGCTCGAGGCAATGCTCGGCGGAGTAGATCAGCTCGATCAGCCGGGCCCAATGCATCGCCAGGGTGGCGTGCACCGGTTTCCCTCCCAGGGTCTTGTACATGAACTCGTATTCCTTTTGGGCGATCGGCGTGGCCATCCCGTCGGCCGCATTCAGCCTCGACAGGGGAGTGGCATGATAGACCGAGGATTCCTGTCCGTCGACAAACCCCTGCCAGCCTATTTTCTTGAGATACGGGAACTTAAGGTAGGACCAGGGCTCCACACGCTCTTCCACGAACTCGGTGTATTGCGGAGGGGCATATTTGTAGAGCTCTTTTCCTTTGGTATCCACCACGCGGACCTTCCCGTCGTAGAAGTTGACCTTGTTGTTCTCATCCACGAGTCCCATCGAGTGCAGGATCAGGGAATAAGGCCCGTTGAGGATGATATCGACATATTCCTTGTTACCGAGGACCACATCTTTGAAGAGCTGGATGGAGAACTTCGAGAACTCGACAAAGCCCTCCGACTTTTTCACGATATCGTCACGCTGTTCTTCCGTCAGGCCTTTCTTAACACCGCCGGGCATATTCATGACGACATGCGTCTGGTGTCCGCCGAGCAAGGCCTGTATCTCCTGGGCGATCCGGCGTTGCTTGATCACTTCGGACCCGATCTCCAGTCCGACCTTGGCGATCACTCCCAGGATATTCCTTTCGGCCGGGTTCGCCTGCGGCCCCACCACAAAATCGGGAGCGGCCAGCGCATAGAAATGGGCGATATGACTGTGGACGAAATGAGCCATGTAGAAAAGTTCCCGCAGCTTTCGCGCGGTGGGAGGAGGGGTAAGACCGAATACGGCATCCACGGCTTTTCCGGAAGCCATGTGATGACATCCCGGGCAAACTCCGCAGATCTTGGTGACGATCATGGGAAGCTCTTCCACCGGCCTGCCTTCGCAGAATTTCTCGAATCCCCGGAGTTCCGGTACCTGGAAATAGGCGTTTTCCACCTCCCCGTCGTTGTTCAGGAAGATGTCGATTTTTCCATGCCCTTCCAGGCGCGTGATCGGGTCGATCGTGATCGTTCTCATAGTACTTTCCTCCCTAAGATTGAGCCGGGCAGGCTGAACCGATAGAAGAGCCCGGCAGGATCCACAATAGTATCAATGATAGCATCTATTTCTTCCGGCTTATTGGCATCGATCATCGTCCCGATGGCCGACATCATCTTGGCCCCGGGATCAGTAGCGGCTGCCGGGGGTCCGTAGCATCCGCGGCAGGGTGAATTCCCCTCGACGCAGCGCACCCCGCACCCGCCCCGGGTGGCCGGTCCCATGCAGATCACTCCCTGTTCCAGGAAGCAGGTTTCCTTGTCATCCTGGATCTCCCAGGGACGGTAAAACCGCTTGATCACCTTTTTATCCGACTTCTTCCGCTTGCATTCGTCGCAGTTGGTCTTTTCGTTGGCTCCTACCACCGAACCCTTCGGGGGAAGCTGGGCTCCGCTGACAATGGCCGTGAACACCTCCACCAACCGCTCGCTCTGCGGCGGACAACCCGGGATGAAATAATCCACGTCCACCACCTGGTTCAGCGTATGCACATCGTTGAACATTTCCGGGATCTCCAGCTCGCCTTCCGGCATCTCAAATTTGGGGACCGGCACCACTTTCTCCGGATTGGCCGTCGATTCGCTCTCCAGGTAAGCCCGGTTAAAGATCTCGTCCTTTGAGAAGAAATTCGCCAGGCCCGGGATCCCGCCCATGTATGCACAGGCGCCATAGGCCACGAGGATCTTCGATTTTTTCCTCAGGACCTGGGCCATGTGCAGGTTCTCGCTGTTCCGGACCGCGCCGTTGAACAGCGTCAGGTCGATCGACTGATCCGGCATCGCTTCCACGTCCTTGTATTTGATGTCCATGGCGATCGGCCAGAAGACCGGATCGGCGGCGGCGACAATATCCAGCAGCTTTTCATGGGTATCGAGCACCGATACGCAGCAGCCCCCGCAGGCGGCTCCCCAGTAGACTGCAAGTTTCAGCTTGGGTTTGGTTGGTTCGGACGGCATCTCTATTGATTTATAGGTTCAACTTCCAATGTGCTTTTTATTTTACTCGGGCCAAGGGTCAGCAGCGTTTTGGTCATATTGTTGACCAGTTCCGCAAACTGCTTCCCCTCGCTTGCGCTGATCCATTCCAGCTGCAGGCGTTCCGGCTCAATCCCCATCTGATCGATGAATTTCTGGAGCAGCTTGAACCGGCGCAGGCATTTGTAGTTCCCTTCCTGGTAATGGCAGTCGCCCGGATGGCATCCGCATACCAGCACCCCGTCGGCACCCTGCTGGAATGCCTTCAGGATGAAAGTAGGCTCAATCCTTCCGGAGCACATGATCCGGATGATCCGGATGTTCGGGGCATAGCGGAGACGAGAGGTCCCGGCAAGATCGGCGCCGGTATAGGCGCACCAGTTGCAGAGAAAGGCAACGATGGTTGGACGGAAATTCATAGTCAGACGGTTTTATAGGACATGGACATAATTCCTTCAATCTCGGAGAGTATCTGGGTGTCGGTGAAATGCTTGCTGGTGATGGCTCCCGACGGGCATGCCGAACCGCAGGTTCCGCAGCCTTTGCAGAGCACTTCGTTCACCACCGAAGCTTTCTTGGCCTCATCAAAGGTGATGGCCGTGTACGGACAAACGCTGATGCAGGTCTGGCAGCCGCAGCATAGCTTTTCATTGACCATGGCGGTCGTCACCTCCACCGGTACCGAGCCCTGGGCGATGGTGGCAAGGATCCGGGCGGCCGCCGCTTTGGCCTGCGCCACGGAATCCGTGATGTCTTTCGGCCCCTGGCAGGTTCCCACGATATACACCCCGCCGGTCGTCGTGGCCACGGGGTCCAGCTTCGGATGCTTTTCAATGAAGAACTGGTTCCCGCAAAGGCTCACGCCGATGGCATGGACCACGTCCTTCACATCCTGGTGAGCTTCCATGTTCACCATCAGGATCACCATATCCACGGGCACCTCGATCGATTCGCCGGACAGCTTCTCATTCATCTCGATGATCATGTTGCAGTTGTCGGTACGGCTGGCTTCATGGATCACCGGCAATCCTTCCTGCTGGTCGAACATCAGGAAAATGATCTGCTTGTGGGTGGTCAGGGCGTAAAATTCCTCGTGCCCTTTTCCATAGGCCCGCATATCGGCATAGACCTCGAAGATATTGGCATCCGGCAGGGCGGCGCGGATCTGGTGCACGTACTTAAGTGCCACCATGCAGCAGGTGCGGGAGCAGTACTCGTGGTATTCCTTGTTCCGGCTTCCCACGCAGTGGATGATGGCGACATTCCTCGGCTCTTTCCCGTATTTGGTCTGGATCTTCCCCGAGCGCATCATTTCCTCGAATTCCATGGAAGTGACCACATCGGGGAATTTCCCGTAGCCGTATTCGGCGATCGGGGTGGGATCGAACGGCTTCAACCCGACGGCGGCGATGATGTTCCCGAAATGAAGCTCCTGCGGATCCTTGCCTTCCGGCCGGATCGTCGATTTGAAATTGCCGATATACCCCGATACCTCTTTGATCTCCGTCTTCAGGAAGACATCGATGTT
>DATJQF010000036.1:0-6487 GCA_035505995.1 Bacteroidales bacterium | reverse complement strand
GGGTTTAAGGGTTTAAGGGTTTAAGGGTTTAGGGGTTTAAGGGTTTAGGGGTTTAAGGGTTTAAGGGTTTAAGGGTTTAAGGGTTTAGGAGTTTAAGGGTTTCGGGGTTATTTTCCTCTATTTGACGAGCACGCGGGCATTCAGCAGTTCCTTACCGGATGTCAGGTTCAGCTGGTAAAGCCCCGCCGGGAGTGAACCCATGTTAAGCGAAGGCAACTCATTGGGTTGAATGTCCAGGTCGGAAGATAAGCAGCTTTTGCCGGTCATATCATAAACCACCAGGTGATACACCCCGTGGATCCCGTCCGGAAGCACCAGCCGGATCATTCCTGAAGCGGGATTCGGGTAAACCTGGAATTCCCGGACCTCCGTCCGGCTTCCGACGCCGCCGAAGGTAAGCGGCACCAGTTGTACATCCTGGCGGGTCGCCTGGTGATGAGCGACATTGATCCCGCTGACTACTTTTGTATGGTATCCGGTCGCTATATACGATAAATCCCAGGCGCCTGCATCCAGGTAGCGGTAGTACCAGCCTGACGGCAATTTCGAGTACTCAAAGGAATTATCCACATCATGACCGGAAATAAATACCTTGGCGGACAGCGGCTGGCCGGTAACGCTGTCCGTTATCTGACCGTTAATGCCATAAGAAGCTTCTTCAATGTAATCGAAGAAAGAGCGGAAATTATAATCCCAGTAGTTAATTAACTGGCTGGTGTACATAGTTTTAATGTACGACAGTTCAACTGTTACTTCACGGTCGTTCTTGAAGTAGTTATGATAGTCCTGACGGCCGCCGCTAATTTCATACCAGACAATGCCCCGCACCACCCCGTTATTCTCGTCGGTAAAATATCCCGGAGGTCCGTAAGTATGGCAGGTATCGGCCCATTCCCTTCCTACATATTGCCACCACAGATCATCGGCGGGGATATGGTTCCAGGTATCCCAGGGATAATTGAATACTTCCGATCCGCCGTGAAAATTGACCGACATATTCAGGTGAACGCTGTCGGCAAAGGCCATGAAGGCGACGGTTTCCGGTTGCCAGGCATTCCCGTCGGGATGCTGGCCGTCCTTGGGATCGGGGTAGTTGCGGTTCAGGTCCACGCCGTTCGCATTCTCGCGGGTGGCGGCCCAAACGGTGTTGTTGCCTCCATGGTAGGTTCCGTCCGGATTCGCCAGGGGATTGATATAGATCTCGTAATTATTGACCAGGTTGGTGATGCGCGGACTGGTCCCGTATCCCGAAAGCAGCGAATCGATCAGGTGCATCATCAGGATGTAGCCGGTCGTTTCGTCGCCATGCATCGAGGAGGTTAGAAGAACCTCCGGTTCTCCCTGCTTTATGTTCACGCTGTCGCTGATCTCCACGGCCAGCAATTCGCGGCCCTGGACGGTCGTGCCGATATCGATCAGCCGGCAGATATCGGGATGAAGGATGGCAAAGCTGTCCATATAGGAGACATATTGCTCATAGGTCGGATAGAAATTCCAGGTGGTCAGGGTGCCGGCCGCTTTTTTCGGTTGCTTTTGCGGCATCAGCTCCTCTTTCGGGACCGCCATGCTGGGCGGGGTCAGCACTTCATAAGAATAGCCCAGCTTGAGGAATTGGTCGAACTGCTTTGTATTAGCGTAAGCATGGACCACATTCCCCCGGACATCGTCGATGGAAACGATCCGGGTCAGGTCGGCGAGAGCGCTCCGGTCGCTGATGTTGAATTTAAAATAAACCTCGTTCCGGTCCTTCAGGTACTGATCGGCCTTTTTACGCTGATCCTGGGGATAAGCAAGGACCACAGAAAAAATAAGCAGCAGGGCAGTGCATAATTGTTTTCTCATGATTTCTCTATTTTGGCGACCAGGTTTTTGATCCGGGCGTATACCTCTTTATTTACGGGAACCAGGGGCAAACGCAGGAAGTTGCGGCATATTTTCTTTATCTCGAGGGCTGCTTTCACTCCGGCCGGGCTTCCATCGGCAAAGATCGCGGAAGTGAATTCAAGCAGCAGGTAATGAAGCTTCCTTGCCTTTTCAAAGTCGCCCGCAAGGCCATGACGCACCATCTGCGAATATTCGGCAGGGTAGGCATTGGCCACCACCGAGATCACCCCGTCGGCACCGGCGGCCATCATGGGAAGCGTTAAGGCATCTTCCCCCGAGACTACCAGGAAGCCTTCCGGGCGGTCGCGGAGGACCTGAAATATCTGGTCGAAGTTGCCGGAAGCCTCCTTGATGCCGATGATATTTTTCACTTCCCGGGCCAGGCGAAGCGTGGTGGCTGCGCTGATGTTGCTGCCGGTGCGGCCGGGGACCGTGTACAGCATCACCGGGACCGGGCTGGCGTCCGCGATGGTCTTGAAATGACGGAAGATCCCTTCCTGCTGCGGCTTATTGTAATACGGGCATACGGAAAGGATGGCATCCACGCCTTTGAAGGGTGTTCCGTGTATGGCCAGCACGACGTCGGAAGTGCTGTTCCCTCCCACCCCCAGCATCAGGGGGACCCGCTTGTTGAGTTTTTTAACCGTGAATTCGATCAGCGCCTTGCGCTCCAGCTTCGAAACGGTGGCCGATTCGCCGGTCGTGCCCAGCAGCACGATATAGTCGCATTTCCCCGCGAGAAGGTGCTCCAGAAGCTTTCCGAAGGCGGGAAAATCTATTGCACCGGAGGCCGTGAACGGCGTGACCACGGCTACGCCCGTTCCTTTAAAGCTGACAGGATGTTTACTCATGGCTGTTAATGACGGATAAATAATGGGAAACCTGCCGGATGAATTCAGCCACCGGCATGGCCGGGCTGGCATCGATCATCAGGTCGTAACAGTCGGGCTTCTCCCCCGGGTCGCGCCCGACGCGGCAATGGGCCATGGAATGACCGGCAATATATTTCAGCGGGAGGATCTCCCGGGTGGAGAGGTCGATCAGGATATCGAATTCCTGCTCAATAAAATCCTTCACCTTCACGCTGACCGGGGTATGGAACCAGTTGATGTCTTTTTTGGAGAAGAAGTCGTAGGATAATTTCGGCAGGAAGCGACTGACGAGATTTTTGTTCTTTACAAAGCCCAGCGCCTTCACTTCCTTATGGTCGTGCTGAAGCTTCGTGACGAATTCCGCCACCACGTCATAATCGGCCACTTCGTTCAGCGAATAGAGGATGCCCACGCGGCGCGCATCCCGGAGATTGACGATCCGGCGCTGCCTTCCGGTGCCGTGCAGGCTTTTGCGCAATCTTTTCCAGCTGAAGAATTTCCTGAACATAACTGCCGACTGGTCTGCAAAGTTAATCTTTCCGGGAATACCTGCACAACAGATCCTCTCAGATTTCAACCGATTGGGCGCAAAACAAAAGATCAAAGCACGTTACTTATATACATTTCCCTCCTGTCATTCTGTCACGGATTTTTTCTGGTTTGATTTTGGTACGGCGTAATTCTTCTATTCAAGAAGATCATGAAAAAGCGCAATATCGTATCAGAAGAGAACCTGAATGAATCCACATCCGGGAAGCCGGTCTCATCCAACGGGGAGCCGGAAAAGGGAATGGATGACTTTTCCCGGCTGATCATCACCGCCTCCAAAAAGGTCAGCCCGGCCGTCGTTCAGATCATCAGCAAATGGCCTGAGAAAAAGAGGACGGCCCCCGGACCGGTGGGGACCGGATCCGGTTTCCTGGTGTCGCCGGAAGGATTCATCGTCACCAACAGCCACGTGGTCCACGAAGCCAGCGAGATCGAGGTCAACCTCCCGGACGGCATCACTTATAAAGCGGAAATCAAAGGGGAAGATCCTTCCACCGATATCGCCGTGGTGAGGATCTACGGAAATAATTTCCCGCAGGCAGTATTCGGGGATTCGGGAAAGCTGATGGTCGGACAACTGGTGATCGCTATCGGCAACCCGTTCGGTTTCCAGTACAGCGTGACCTCGGGCGTGGTCAGCGCGCTTGGACGGTCGATGTACTCTTACAGCGGCCGGCTGATCGACAATGTCATCCAGACCGATGCAGCCCTGAACCCGGGCAATTCGGGCGGACCGCTCATCAATACGGCCGGGGAAGTGGTGGGCATCAATACCGCCATCATCTCCAATGCACAGGGACTCTGCTTTGCCGTGGGATCGGCCGTGGCCGAATATGTCGTGGGCAAGCTGATCACGAACGGGAAGGTGCGGCGGGCCTTTATCGGCATCATGGGCCAGACCGTTCCCCTGCCCCAGCGCGTGGTCGACTACAACCACCTTTCAAAAGCAAGGGGGATCCTGGTGCAGCAACTGGTCCCCGGCACGCGTCTGAACAACCAGGAGCTGAAGCCGGGCGATATTATCGTGGGATTCAATGGCAGCGCCGTAGGATCGATCGACGAGCTTTTCCTGCTGCTGAATGAAGGGGTGATCGGGAAGCAGGCGGATCTGCAGGTGTTGAAGAAAGGAATGAAGTCGGTGGTGAAGGTGGTGCCGGGGGAAATGAATTGAGTTTTAGAGTGAGGATGGGGGATTGAAGATTACAACGAATGGTGAAAAGTGAAAAATGAAAAGGGAAGAGAAATCAGAGATAGTCAGGTATTTTGCATTCCTGAGAGGGATCAATGTCGGGGGGACGAAAGTGATCCGGATGGAGGAGCTGCAGCGGCTGTTTGAAGGAGCCGGGTTAAAAGAGGTGAAAACCTTCATCCAGAGCGGGAACGTGAGGTTCCGGGCGGCGGAGAAAGATCCGGAACGGCTGACCCGGAAAATAACGGAATACCTGAAGCAGCAGCTGGGATATGAAGTACAGCTGATGCTCCGTACTGAAGAAGAGATGGAGGCGCTGGTTGGGTCGGATCCGTTCAAAGGCAGGAAGGAAGATGCAGACACCAAGCTCTACGTGAGTTTCCTGGCGGCACTGCCGGAACACAAGATGAAGCTCCCCCTTATTGTTGAAAAGGAAGGGATCGAGGTGATCTCCCAGAAAGGCCGCGAGGCCTGCATCATCAGCCGGAGGGTCGCCGGGAGATACGGATTCCCGAACCTGCTGATAGAAAAAGAACTGAAAGTTCCCGCAACGACGAGGAACTGGAATACCGTGCTGAAAATGCATTATAAATAGAAGGCGCGCTGATTATATATATTCATAAAATTAAAAGATATTTAATATTGTTTTTTTATTTTTACTCCCCTTACTAAAAACCAAATTCCACGTATGAAAAAAATGCTACTCTTGCTGGGAGTACTGTTTACTTTTTGCACCCCTGCTTTTTCACAGGTGGGAGTCGGAACGGAGACCCCCGATCCTTCCTCCATGCTGGACGTTTCCTCCTCTGCCAAAGGGATGTTGATTCCCCGGATGACCCTGATTGAACGTGATAATATCAGCGAACCTGCCACCGGACTTTTGGTATTCCAAACAGATGGCGTGGCAGGGTTTTACTACAACCGCGGAACTCCAGGCACCCCCGATTGGGCCATGGTAGGCGGATCAGGAGCTTCCTGGCTGATGGCCGGGAATCCGGCGGTCAACTCTTACACCAGTTTCGTCGGAACCCTCGACGATTCCATCCTTACCTTCAGGATCCGGAACCTGCATTCCGGGCTTATTGATTCGGCCTATGAACTGACCGGGCTCGGATACCGGTCCCTCGGGAAAAAGATAGGTGCGGCGAATACGGCACTCGGGTTCAAAGCGCTGAATTCGCTTACCGGAGGGTACTCCAACACCGCCCTGGGAAGCAGGGCCATGCAGAATTCATACAACCCGGTCATCCCCACGATGGTCACCAACAACACGGCGGTGGGATTCCAGGCCTTGCAGAACGCGATGAACGGCGACAATACCGCTCTGGGTGAGTCGGCTGCCAGGAATACCCAGTACGGTACGCAGAATGTTTCCGTCGGAAACAGTGCACTGTGGACTAATATAAATGGCAGCGGCAATACCGCCGTGGGATACCAGTCGATGCACGGCAATACGGCTTCAAACAATACCGGGTTCGGGGCCTGGACCCTGCACAGCAACGGCACAGGGAATCAGAATACTGCCCTGGGTTACGAGGCGATGTATTTAAATACCACGGGCCATAATGATGTAGCTTTAGGGATTCAGTGCTTGTACAATAATAACGGGAACGATAACACAGCCGTCGGTCACAATGCCCTTTTTGGGAATACTGCAGGAAACGAGAATACTGCGGTGGGTGGAAATGCATTCCAGTCGGATGGCTATAATAACTCTACTGCCATCGGGTATAATGCCCAGGTATCAGATGATAACCAGGTCAGGCTGGGCGACGGAAATATCACCAGCCTGGTCTGCATGGGCGCCTATGCGGCCACCACCGCCAGCGCGCCGAACCTGTATGTTGCGCCAACCGGCCAGATCTTCAGAAGCACAGTACCCGCAAATAATCATAGCCAGTACACCCCGACAGGCTCCGACGATACAAATGGAAACATCGGTGATATTGTCTGGAATGACAATTTTATTTACGTAAAGACGAATGCCGGCTGG
>DATJQF010000035.1:0-6783 GCA_035505995.1 Bacteroidales bacterium | reverse complement strand
GAGACGAAATCCGTGTTGTCCATGTACAGCCGGATATCGGGTCCCGCATTCTCCGGGTTGACCGAAGGATCCGTTCCGCCGATCACGACCCGCGTATCGAACCCGTTTGCGTCTTCCAGCCCAGAGTGGGCATAGTAGCTGATCTTGCCATTGCCGAACCGGATATCGATATCTTTCGGGACCGTAAAATTCAGAGCGAACTTCCCGCCGGTCACCGACACCTTTTGGTCACACAGCATCCGGTTCTGCATCGTGAACGCCTCCGGGTAATTCCCGTTCGGGCCGGGCGTGTTCCCGATAGTCATGTAAGTCACGGGCTTGTCAAATACCTTTGCCTGCAGGACGCCGTTGAACCCTCCCAGCAACGCTCCCTGTATATCCTGCACCTGGCCGGTCACGTTTACGGTCGACAGGCCCAGCACCGTATCGGGCCGGGAAAGATCGCTCTGCTGGTTGATCGCGGTGGTGACCACCTGGTATTTCGGGAAGGTGATCTGCTGGGCAGGATCGCCGAGGAGCTCAAAATTGCGGATGCTCGGCATGTTGTCGTTGTTGTTCTTTGAGATCCTCAGGAGGTCGCCCATGCAGGGGTTGGGCTGCCCGGGCGGCGAGATCAGGTGGAGGAAGAAGCTGGTGTCGAGCCGGATGTTGGAGCTGGCGAATGCCGGGCGGGTCGTGGAGTAGAGGGCAATGGCGCCGCCCTGCTTCCTGAGCAGGATCATTTCCCCGCCGGTGACCCGGATGGGATTGTCGAACCGGCTGAATTCACAGGTCGCGGTGATGAACACCGGCAGCTTGCCCTGGTTATTCCAGGTGTTGATATCGTCAAAGGTCATGATCTTTTCTTCCGCCCAGCCGGTCTCACCCCCGTGTCCGGTATAGTTCAGGATGATCGTGCCCTGGTTCACCGCCTCGTCGATGGCCTGGTTGACCCCCGGCGCCCTCATTCCGGAAGGGGTGCTCTCAAAAGGATAGGCATCCACGTAGATCTTCCGGACATTGTAAACCGGGTAATTCGCCTGTACGATGTCCACCAGCGATTCGGCCTGGTGCAGGTGCAGGTTGTTGTTCTCGTCGTCGGCGACAAAGGTGAACACGTTTTTCCAGTCCGACATCTCCGATCCCGAAGTATCGGCATATTGAAGGATCTTGTTCACCATCACGTCTGCCTCGTCCGGGGTGTTCACCGGGAATCTTCCCACGCCGATCTCGAGCGAGCCGCCGGCATCATATCCTTCATGGTCTCCCAGGATGCCGAAATAATCGTCCGTCACATAGCTGGAATAAGTATTCAGGGAGTTGGCCGACTGGAAGGTGGGGATGAAATCAAGGTTGTTTGGAACGCGGTTCTTCGGGTCGTAGGATCCGTCGCCGAACAGCAGCAGGTAGCGCGGGCGCCCCGAAGAAGACCCTCTCTGATACAGCATTCGCAGAAAATCGCGGATCGCCGACGGGTCGAGCTTCCCGCTGGAAAATTCGTTATAGACCTCGGTCGTAGTGGCTATATCCACTGTCAGGTGGCTGGTCTGCCGGTGGAAATCCGCCAGGGTTTGCGCCTGGCCCAGGAACAGCGGGTGGACGACGATGACCAGGTCCGGGGGGGTCATCCCGTGCAGATCCTGGTTGGCGACCGGGCCCGATAACTGAACGCTGTCGAACGACGATCCGTCAAACGCCATAAACTGCCGGAGGGTGTCGGTAACGGCCCGGAATCTGAAACTGCTGTCGGTGGCATAAGGGAGCACCTGCCGCACTTCATCCGGATGCGTGACATCCCAGACCGTCACTTCCGGGGTGATCTGTTGCAGCACAAATTCCGACACTTTCCCGGGTCCGATATTATTTACGTCCCGGAAAGGCATCTGGGGTCCGGTCCAGATCAGCCTCCGCTGGCAGTTCAGCTCCAGGTAATCCAGCCATCCGGTAGAGGTTGAAGTGGGAAGGTCATACCGCACTTCCAGGTCTAAGGATTCCTTTGCATGAAAGACCAGGCTGTTTTTCATCTTATCCCGCCCGACGATATTGAAGGTATTCGGATCGGTGGGTTCCACGATCACCGAATCAACCACCCCGCCCGGTCCGATGACGGTGAATTTGCTCGATACCGGCGCCCAGGCAACCACCGAGGTCGTCAGGTATACCGGAGAGATCGTATCGATATGGGGAAAACTGAAATGGAAGGTGTAATCCGACTTTACATTATCGAATACCTCTCCCACCCAAAGTTTTCCGGTTTGAGACGGGCTGACCGAATCTTCTTCATGAAATGCGTAATCGGAAAGATACCGGGAATAATAGGAAGGTAAGCTGTCGCAGGAGGTCCTGGGCACAATCCTCTTTCCGGGTCCCAGGTCGGTCGTGATAAAATAAAAGGTCGTGTCGGAGTACAGGTTCTTGGTGTGTTTGAACAGTTTTTTGACATTATCGAGGGACCAGGTGTCCGGCGATTCTCCGTAAAAGAGCACCATATCCCCAGGATCGAAATGCCCGTCTCCGGATCCGGTGACCTGAACGGCGATCTCCTTAAGATCATCGGGCCGGGGATCGGATGTGGTTTCCGAAAGCATCCCCCCGCCGTTGCCGTAAACCCGGATATCATCGGGATTGATCAGTGACGGATCCCATCCCATCCGGGTGAAATCCTCATAGGTGATCCGGTAGATGCCGGTCCGGGTGACGCCGATCCGGTACCATTTCCCGGACGCAAGCACCGAATGGGCCCTGTTCTGGGCTTCCGTCACGGGGAGAAAGGGAAACAACATCGCAAGGAGGAGTATCCTGCCTTTCATCGGATCAATTATTATGTTGCAAAGTTAACATTTTACTTCCGGTTCAACGGCCCCGTCATCGCAGGAAAACCAGCTTGGAATGAGCCCAGGCGGTGCCCCCTTCCGCAGTACTGACGTGTACATAATAGGCGTAGATCCCGCTCCCGACCATCGCTCCGTGGTCGTCCCTGCCGTCCCAGGCGATCTCGGTGATCTGGTACCCCGATGTCATAATATTCTGCCGGATGGTCTTGACCAGCCCCCCCGTCATGCTGTAAATGCTGATCGACACATCCAGGTTTTCATTGGGATAATTGTACTGGAAGGAGAACGTGGTATGATCACGCATCGGGTTCGGGAAATTCACGAGATCCCTGATCTCGAACGCGATGTCGCTGACCACCTGGAAGGTAAGGGTGGCTTCCGCGGAGTTATTGTAAACATCCCAGACCTTCAGGGTGACCGTATGCCAGCCGTCCGAAAGGTTGAAGAACGGGTAGCTGATATATCCCTTGGTATAGGTCCCCAGGTCAGCCTGGTAATAATCGTTCAGGATGAGCAGGTCCTTGGTGTTCCCGTCCAGCACCGCCGTGATATCATGTCCGATCCCGCTTCCCACCGTATTGATCCCCGACGGATCGACGATCCTCGCCAGCAGGATGGGGTTCTGGTCCGTGAGGCCCCCGTCGGTGAAGGTGGTATCATTCATGTACAGCTTCATGGAAGGGCCGGCCGTATCCACCACGGAGCTGTTCTCATATCCGCCTACAATGACATTCTCATCGTATCCGTTCGCATCCGTCTCCGCGCTCCGGGCATAGTAGCTGATCTTTCCCCCGCCGTACTGGTAGGCAATATCTTTGGGCACAATGAATGAAAAGGAGAATTGCCCGTTCGTAACATTGGTCTTCCCCTTATACAGGATGTTCTTCCTCAGGTAAAACTGGAAAGGAGTGCCGCCGTCGTTCGCCAGTGTGACGGTTTCCACCGATTTATCATACACCGTGGTAAAGACCGTCCCGTTGAACCCGCTCATCAGGGAACCGTTGTCATCCCTGACCTCCCCGGCGATCACCACCGGCATCAGGGCTTTCAGCGTGTCGGGCTCCGTGCCGGACGAAGGCTTCCCGTTTATGGAGGTGGTAAATACATGATACTGGGGATAGGCCATTCGCATGGCCGGGTCTCCCAGCAGCACAAATTTCTTGGTGTTGGAGCTCCCTGAGATCCCCTGCTTGGACAGCACGATCAGATCTCCCATGGTCGGGTACGACCCGTTGGTCTTGTTGAAGGCGTGCGAATAAAAGTTGGTGGTCAGGTAGTAATTTGAACCCGCGAACGTGGGCCGGGTGGTGGTAAACAGCGCCACTCCTCCCCCGCCGGAATTCAGGAATACTTCTTCCCCGGCGGAGACCCAGCCCGGATCGTCGAACCGGGTGAATTCACAGGTAGCCGTTACGAAGATCGGCATCTTATCAAAGTTCGACCAGGACAGGATGTCGGGGATCTCCAGGACCCTTTCCGCGGCCCAGCCCAGTTCTCCCCCATGGCCCACGTAATTCATCACGAGGGCTCCTTTTGCCACCTCCTGGTTGATCGCCGCATTCACGTCGGGATAGCGGTTCCCACCGGGCGTGGAGACCTGCTGAAAGGCATCGAGGTAGATCTTGTCGATGTTGTATTCCTGGTGACTGCCCTCCAGCAGGGAGGTCAGTCCCTCCGTCTGCTCCATATGAAGGTTGCCGTCTTCGTCGTCGGCCACGAAGCACAGCTCGTTCCTCCAGTCATTCTTGACGGAATCGGTATTCGACATGTAATGCAGGACCTTGTCGATCGCCTGGTTCGCCTCATCCGCATTATCCACCGGGAACCTGCCCACCCCGATGTCCATTTCTCCGGCTGCATCCAGGCCTTCGTTGTTATCCAGGATCCCGAAGAAATCGTCCGTCACAAAGGTCTCGACCGGGTCGAGCGATTCCGCCGACTCAAAAGTGGGGACAAAATTGGTGTTCGAGGTCAGCCGGTCCTTGTAGTCATAAGAGGCATCCCCGAACAGCATGAGGTATTTCGGCTCCTGCCCGGCCGGTGCCCTGTCGTACAGCATCTTCATGAAATCCCGCACCGCGCATACATCCTGCGTGCCCGATGAAAATTCGTTATAGACCTGGGCAGGGGTGGTTACCAGGACGGTCAGGCCGTCATGCTGCCGGTGAAAATCGGCCAGCCGGTTGGCTTCCGTGATAAAATCAGGGAAGGATACGATCACCATGTCAGGATGGTCCACCCCGTGAAGGTTCTGGTTGTCGATCCGGGTGATCGACTGCACGGAATTATAGGAGCTCCCGTCGAACGCGATGAATTCCCGGAGGCTGTCGGTAGTCACCCTGAAGATAAATGTGTTGTTGTTCTGTAGGCCGTTGATCTGGTTGATTTCCGACCGGTCGGTTACGCTCCATACCCTGACTGAATTTCCGTTGGTGTTGAGATGAAACTCCGCCGTTTTTCCCGGGCCGGCCGACAATACCGACCGGAAGCTCAGCTGGGATCCCGACATGCGAAGGGAATCCAGGGCGTTCAGCTCGATATAGTTCAGGTACCCGATATCTCCCGAGCTGTTCTTGCCGAAGGTGAGCTTGACATTCACCGTGGGATCGGAGGAACTGAAGTTTCCTTTCGCGGTCCTCTCCACTGCAAACTTGTCCAGGTAATCGGTGGTGGTCGGCGGGATCTGCACGCTGGCCACCGACTGGTCGTTGACCGAAACGCTGAAGGAAGTGATCCCCGTGGTGGAGCGCGCGGCCACATCCACCCAGATTGTCGCCGGGATCACATGATAGATGTTCGGAAAGGAGAACTGGTAGTTCCGGACGGTGGACAGCTCGAACCACTCCTGGTCATACCATTCCTTGCCGGACTTGATCAGGTTCAGGTCGTTTTTCTGGTAAAATGCATAATCATTGAAAGTGGTGATGATATTGGTCGGGGTGGACGTGATCGAGGATTCCGTCCCGATCCGTTTTCCCGGACCGTTATCGATCGTAAGGAAATAACAGGTCTGATCGGAATAGAGGTTCTTTTTATGATGGAAAATATGGTTCTGCGAGTCGTAGGTCCAGGTGTCCGGGGATTCCCCGTAAAAGAGGATATAGTCCGACGGGTCGAAGATCCCGTCCTGCTCCCCTTCCACGTAGATGGAATTTTCTTCCAGGTCATCGATCCGGGCTATGCTGTTGGATTCCGGGAGCATGCCGCCCCCGTTGCCGAAGATCCGGATATTGCGGGGATCGAGGGAGGTCACGTTGATGCCGGCGCCGACCAGGTCGCTGTAAGAGATCCGGTAGATCCCGGTGGAGCTGACCGCGATCTTGTACCAGGTTCCGGCGGAAAGCACCGAATTGGAGGCAAAGGCGCCGGTGGATTTAACGGAGGAAGGTCCGGGACGGTAGTCGATCTCCAGGACCAGGTTGAAGGAGACGAGCTTTTCCACCTGTCCGGTAACCTCATTTCTCCGGAAGGGCATGAATTCCACCTCTGCGTAAGGAAGTTTCTTCTGGATGATGATCCCGGATCCGGGAGCGATGGCGGCCGGGATCTTGTCCGGCTCCGGGATCGCTTTTTCCTCCAGCGCGTTCAGGGGCTGAAAGACCGGGTTCTGCAAGGCCAGGCTGGCGATGCCGTCGTTCACCGACGACAGCCGGAACCGCTCGTGATACAACGGCAGGCGGGCCGGGTTGTTATCCGGGAAGATCGCACCGGGAAAGGTGAGCAGGACGACGGAATCGGTCCCGGAGATCCGGACATACCTCGGCGTCTCCCACCGGATGGATCGAGAATAGCTGAATGGCTGGGAAAAAACAGC
Organism: Bacteroidales bacterium; assembly: GCA_035505995.1. Taxonomy (GTDB): domain Bacteria; phylum Bacteroidota; class Bacteroidia; order Bacteroidales; family FEN-979; genus DATJQF01. The sequence goes on along the minus strand of DATJQF010000035.1, from coordinate 156 downwards.
CCTTCCCGGAAGGAGTAGCAGGAAGAGCAGAACAACCAGTTTTTTCCATGGGGATCGTAAGGGTAATAACATGTTCATATTCCCGGTTCAGGCATTTTTTGGTACCGGAGTTCAAACGTGGTCAAAATGATAATATTGTCAGTGTTGAAAACATAT
>DATJQF010000034.1:0-19162 GCA_035505995.1 Bacteroidales bacterium | reverse complement strand
AGCCATATTTTCAGGCAGGAAGATGAGGGCATGGTGCCGGATCACATCAGCTTCAATTACCATGTTACCTACCGCGATTCCCGCGATTCGGTGCCGGGGGTCAGCCCGAGTACGGTCAGGGAGATTTACAGCAGCGGGATCATATACTGCTATGACTACGGCCGGCCCTTCATCCTGCCTTATTTCGAATACGACGAATCCCTGGATGACTACCGGAAAATGTCCATCATCCCTTACAACGATGTATTCTGGAACAGCAACAATGCCATGCTCCTGACCGAACAGCAGAAGAAAGACCTCGGCTTCTTTGCGGAATCGGGCTCGCTGATCAATTTCAGGGAAGGCAACTACGGAAAGAATTTCCTCCACGACATCCGGAACACCTTCGGCAAGGATTCTCTCAACTCATTCTATTACCAGCAGTTCTATGAATCCAACTACTCCTTCTGGTCCCCGTCGGCCCGCATTATCCTGAACCGCAAGCTTCAGCAAAATGAGGTATGGAAGGAAGTGCAGAAAAGCCTGCCCCTCTCCGATCTGTATCACCTGAAAGTGCAGCTTCTGCTGGACCTGACCGAACTCGGGGACTCGGTCAACTGCAGATCCTACACGGTGTTTGATGCCTGCAAGACCTTTTATCATCTGCCTGAAGAACCCGCCACCAGGGCATTCCTGAATATTTATTTCGATATCTGTGAGATCGAGCGGAGGAAAATGGAACATACCCTTGCTTCCTCGCATTTTTCCCCGGGAGAGATCGGGGCCTTGTACCGGAAAACATTGGAAGGAATGGAGGAGATCACCGCCAGATACCTGAAAGAAGTGATGCTGGGCCGCGACCCGGAGAACCTGCGCGGCTGGAATCTTTACGTGGTGAACAACCTGGGGATCGATAACCTGAAGCTGTTTCCCGTAACCGAAGCCCCCTCCTCCCCTCCCTGACGATCAGAAGGACCTTACCGCACGGACATATCCCCCGAAGGTTTTATCCTGTGCTTCCGTGTGCCCGTCCCAGAAGTACTGGCACCAGGCATAAATCATGGAATACTCGGATGAGCTCCAGTACTGCTGGTCCTGGAAATTTCCGATGCCAAGAGCTACATACAGATTTTCGTAGATCAGGTTCAATTCATCTTTCGAAGGCAGGTACCAGTCGTTGTAACCTCCTGATGACGAATACCAGCATTCGTAGGCTGCACTGCCCGGATCCCCGCAGCTGGTAACGATCCAGAAGGTGTTATCGTAACCCGTTCCCACCGCGGTGCCTGTCTCCTGCGTATAAAGATAAAGGCATCCAAAGGTGGCAATATCCAGATCCGATGTAGCGCATACCATCCCGTGGTCCTGGGAAGCATCCAGGTAAAAAACGATACCTCCGGCATAGCTGTCGCCGATGTGAATGGCGGCTGCGGTGGATAAGGTCATGTCAGAGCCGAGGGTCGTCCCCCCTGCTCCCGATACCTTCACCCGGTAATGGTAGGTGGTCTGCGGGTTCAATCCCGAGATATCCAGTTGCACCACGGTATCCGAAATCGTGCTCAGATTGCCGGAAACATATCCCGTCTGCCCATATGCAGTGCTGGTGCCCCAATCAAACGACACCGAACAGGGGACTTCATGGGTGTTGATCCGTGCTCTCAGGGTGGCCGCATGACCCGTGATGCCGGAGGCAGTTAACGTGGTGGCCGTAGGCGCCGGGATGGAGGGTGTGGTAAAGGCAATGTTGGATCCCACCGAGGTCCCGCCGCTGCTGACAGCCTTGACCCGGTAATTATAACCGGTATTCGGCAAAAGCCCGGTGAGCGCGGCTGTTACGGCATGGGTACTCGTCCCGGTGACCAACCCCGGGGTCGCGGCCTTTGTATTCCCGTAACTCAGCGTGGTGCCATACTCAAAGGTGACGGTCGTATTGTACCCGTTGGCATTGACCTCCCCGTTCATGGAAGCCCGGTTGTAATGCAGGTCCGAAGCATTCGTGGAAGTTACGGTCGGGGCAGGGATCTGTCCCGAGACAAACTGGATATCATTTCCATGTACGTTCCCGATCCCGGAATAATTAATGGTAAGCCGGTAGTGGTACGTGGTATAAGGGTTCAGCCCTGTAAGGTCCGCATGCACATTTACAGGCGCAGAACCCGTCACCGTATAGGGTGTTGCATGCACCGATTGTCCGTAAGAAGCCGTGGGTCCGTATTCGAACGTGACCGTGGCCGTCTTTCCGTAGGCATTGACGGTTCCGTTCAGGGTTGCGGCGGTGACCGTGATATTGGTCGCGTTCTTGGTGACCGGCGCCGCTGCGGGAATTTTCACGCTGACCATGTTGCTGTATACCGCATTGGTGTTGTCGACGACATATAATCGCATGTAGTAAGTCGTATCATACTCCAATCCCAGTACCGAATCACGGATCGGGCAGACATAGATCTGGCCGGTAAAGATCTTTTTGATATCGCTCACGGCCGGGGTATGGTTGGTCAGGCTCATGCAGATCCCGTACTCCTTATAGGGACCGCCCGCCAGCGTCGTGAACTTTCCATAGACATCGGTTCTGAAAGGAGTCTTTGCAGCCAGGCTGTCAAGGGTGATGACCGTCTCCCCGTTCGAGGTATTGCTGTTGTTATCGCTGCTTTTTTTACAGGTCATGACGGCAAATGCCAGGAATACCATGACCCATATTCTTTTGCTATACATCGAGTAAAATTTGGTTTTCAATCAGCAGTCTGAGTAATCAGTTTAGAACCAGCATGCCCCTGGACCCACCGGCCAGGCCCTACTGACTATCAACCCGAAACCCGGAACTGTTTACTTCACCGGGAACAGAATATCCGTCTCCCACTTCGTGGAATCCTTTTCCGACATCGGATCCGTGATGTAGATCTCCCACGGTCCCCCGGCGGCCGATTTCCCCGATTCCCTGATATACTGGTCCAGGATATAATAGGTATTCGCCATCTTCGCATTGTAGGGGCCGAAATAATAGGCCATCACGATATGCTGCGCCGGGAGGGTCTCCACCCGGATGCGGCCGGCGCCTTTTTCCATTTTCTCCACCGGGATCCCGAGATCCATCACCGAAAACTTGGTCACCGAGTCCCATTTCAGATAAATGGCGAACGGCGCCCCGGTAGATTTCAGTTTCTTCGATTTGGCAAAGCCCATCATCTCCCCGTAAGCTTTCCCCATCACCCGGGAGTAATCCTTCGGTCCGGCCGAATCCCTGATCAGCATAGCCACCTGCTGCGGCATCGTCTTCTCCTCGATCTTCGGCCAGCCGGCACGCTCTTCTGCCAGCTTCTTAAGATTTGCCAGTCCCTTTTCAAAATCGGGTCCCAGCATCTTTCCCATGAAAAGTCCCATGTACCGGGCGAACGGATTATACCCCAGGTCGCCGTCGTTGGTCCAGGTCACCTTTACAGAATCGCCCTGCGGCTCGAACAGGAATTTCCCGCTCGAACGGTATTTCCCTTTATTGAATGCAAGATTATAATCCATCTCGTTCCCCGGGTTCAGCCCCATGATGCTCATCTCCCCGTCGCCCAGGACCTTCCCTGTCCAGCTTCTCACGACGCCAATCGTTCCGTCCGTTCCTTTTATCGTATAAACCGCCGTGGAATCCATCTTCTTGTTCCAGACCGTCCAGAGATCCCATTTCCCGAGATGACTGACCAGATCGAATACCTGCATCTTGTCGGCTTTAATACTGACGCTCCGTTCGACGTGATAGGTCCTCGGCAGGATAAAGGCAATTACCAGCAATACCACAATGATCGCCAGCAATGCAATCAGAATGCGTTTAAATGTTTTCATAGCTTATTTTCTATTATTCAGGGTAAAGATATTAAACAATTGATGCTATGGCAAATCTTTAACATTTTGCGGATCGTTTCCGTAACAGGAGAAAAAGTTTCAACTTTAGGAATATTTCTATCTTTGCTTCTTTTAATTTCACAGAATGATCATTGCTGTCACGGGTGCCAATGGCCACGTCGGGGTGAATTTATGCAAAGCCCTGAAAGAGGCCGGCCATGAAGTCCGCGCACTCACCCACCAGAACGACTACGCCCTCCGTCATATCGATGTCACCCCGGTTAAAGGCGACCTGCTGGTCAAGGAGACCCTGATCCCGTTCGTCGGCGGCGCCGATATTGTTTTTCACCTGGCCGCCAAGATCTCGATCCGGGGTGACCGCGACGGTTCGGTGACGCGGCTCAATATCGAGGGAACCCGGAATATCGTGGAGGCTTCCCGGAATGCCCGGGTGAAGCGGCTGATCCATTTCAGCTCCATTCACGCATTCAACCACGAGCCGCTCGACGAGGTCCTGAACGAAACCAGGCCCCTGGTCGGCGACGACGGGTTTGCCTATGACCGCTCGAAGGCGGAAGGCGAGCGCATTGTCAGGCAGGCGGCGGCCGAGGGCATGGATGCCCTGGTCCTGAGCCCGACCGCTATCATCGGGCCGATGGATTTTGAGCCCTCCCTTACCGGCAAGGCGTTCCTCGAGCTCTATCACCGCCAGATCCCCGCGCTGGTTCCCGGAGGCTATAACTGGGTGGATGTGCGCGACGTGGTGAGCGCTGCCATCGCCGCGATCGAAAAAGGAAGAACCGGCGAGAAATACCTGGTCGCCGGGACCTGGAGGAGCATCGGCGAGGTGGCCCGCCTGATCGAGAAGCAAACCGGGAGCAAGACGACGAAGGTGATCATGCCGTTCTGGGTGGCCCGGGTCGGGCTGCCGTTCATCACACTGTACAGCCGCATCACCGGAGCCGATCCCTTATATACGAGCGAATCCCTGGAGATCATCAGCAAGGGCAGCCGGCATATCAGCAACGAAAAAGCCAGAAAAGAGCTGGGATTCAACCCCAGGCCGCTGGAGGACACTATTGCAGATATCTTCCAATGGTTCGCTGAAGCGGGTTATCTTAAACCAACCTCCTGACCATGACGATCAATCCTTCCCTCTTCTATTCCATCGTTTATATCTGGATCGCCATCGCGCTGGTCATATTCCCTGTCGTGCTCCGGATCGTGGCGCCATACGGCAGGCATACGACCGCCAAGTGGGGGCCGCTGATCAACAACCGGCTGGGGTGGATCATCATGGAATCTCCCGCCCTGGTGGCTTTTGCGTTTTATTTCCTTTTCGGGAAACTCCACCATAATATCGTGCCCTACATCTTTTTCTCCTTCTGGATGGTGCATTACATCAACCGGACCCTGGTCTTCCCGTTCCGGCTGCGGACGAAAGGAAAGAAAATGTCGGTGACGATCGTGGTGATGGCCTTTTTCTTCAACATGGTCAATGCCTTCATCAACGGGTATTACCTGGGGAATCTCTCGGGGGGATACCAGCTGAGCTGGCTGTATGATCCGAGGTTCATCCTGGGATTTATCCTCTTTTCCTCCGGCCTGATCATCAACTGGCACTCGGACAATATCCTGATCCATCTGCGCAAGCCGGGCGAAACGGGGTATCTCATTCCCCGCGGCGGATTTTTCCGGTATATCTCCTGCCCCAACCATTTCAGCGAGATGATCGAATGGACGGGATTTGCGCTGATGACCTGGAGCCTGCCGGCCCTGGCCTTTGCCATCTGGACCCTGGTGAACCTGATCCCCCGGGCCCTGCATCACCACCGCTGGTACCGGGAGACTTTCGCGGAGTACCCGCCCAACCGGAAAGCTTTCCTGCCTTTTATCCTGTAACCGTATAAAAACAAAGTGGGAACCCCGTCTTGCGAGGAGGTTCCCACCCGCATCCCTGCAACCGTAGCTGCAGCGAGCGACAAGCTACTGTTATTGTGGTTGACGTACCGGGCCGGAGTCTCCCCCGGCTTTTCCATCCTGTCCCCATCCTGTCCGGGCCTTACGGCCCTTCGTATCGGGGGACCCCGTTTCCGGAATTACGTCTGGCTCAACATACTCTTGCGGAACTTGTTTCACCAGGCCAGGTCCGGGAGTGCCGGCCCCCTTGCGGGTTCCTGCTTTCACCATCCCTACTTCCGGAAAGGACCCTTTATCTCTTGCTTGCGAAACAAATATACTATCACACCCCCGGCGAAATCAAGTTTTTCCTTCCGGGAATGCTAACAAAATGCAAACAAAGGTTATGAACAAAAAGTTAATAAGTTTTTCATTTTTAACTACCTGTAGAGTAAAATGCTACGAACCGGAGATTGCTCTCCGACTCAATTTATGAACAATTTTATGCGATACCGTCACCTCTCAGCCATCCCTGAACAACGGCAATTTTGTACTTTTGATCAGCGATGCATGCCATGGAGTTCGATCTGCTGATAAAAGAGCTGAAAACGGAGCTGACCTTCCCCTTGCCGGGCCGGGAAATGCAGCTGGCCATGTCTTCGATCCGGAGGATCCGGGAAATGATGAAATGGGGGGTCAGCCGGGATGCCCGGCGAAGCAGCGTGCTGATCCTGCTGTACCCCGGGCCGGTTACGGGAAAGCCAATGATCGTCCTGATCCGGCGTCCCGATTATAACGGTGTCCACAGCGGCCAGATCAGCCTGCCCGGCGGCGGCTTTGAAGAAGAGGACCTTGACCTCACCCGGACGGCGCTGAGGGAGTCCCATGAGGAGATCGGGCTGGATCCGGGCGCCGTAACGATCCTTGGAAGCCTGACCGAATTGTTCATCCCTCCCAGCAATTACCTGGTGCAGCCGTTTGTGGGCTATACCTCTGCTGCCCCTGAATTCCGCGCTCATCCCCGGGAGGTAAAAGAGATACTCCAAATCCGCCTGTCGGACCTGATGAACGATAAGAACCGGAAGAAAAAGCTGATCCGCCTGCGGACGGGGATCCGGATCCTGGCCCCCTGCTATGTGATCGGGGAGAATGTCATATGGGGAGCCACCGCGATGATCCTCGGCGAATTCAGGGAGATCGTAAAACGGGTCAGGAAGCGGAATTCCGCAAGACGATCTCGCGGGTGACCGTGACCGTATTCTTTATCATGGCCGAGATTGCGCAGTAGTTTTCCAGGGAGAGATGGATGGCGCGTTCCACTTTGGCCAGTACTTCCGGGTTATTCTCAAAATCCTTTCCTTCGAATTCAAAAAGCAGCCGGATGGTCCGGTAATATTTGGGATGCTCTTCCCGGGTATCGCCGGTGGCCGTGATCCGGAACCGGTCGGGGAAGATCCTTTTCTTCTGCAGGATGGAAACGATATCCATCCCGGTGCAGCCGGCCAGTAATCCCAGCATCATAGGCTTCGGCCGGGGTCCCTGATGGGTCCCGCCATAGATCTCATCGGAATCCATCTGAAAGGAAAATTCTTCCACCTGGCTTTCAAAAACCATCTTGCCAAGCCAGTTGGTTTGAACAGTTTCTTCCATAAAAGACAATGAACTATTTTGAAGAAGGCTTCACGGAAAAGCAGAACGAGCCCGGGATCTTGCCGGCTTCGAACGAGCGGATCAGGCTCCCATCGTTCTGATTATATTGGTACACCGTACCATTCTGCACATAATCCACGGCATCGGAAACAAATATATTCCCGGTGGTCGGGTGGATCCCCAGTCCGTAAAAGGAATGTCCGTCGCCGGGAATAAAGGCAGCGGAAGGGATATCCGCACTGGTCACCGGCATCTGGTACACCCCGTTATCGAGGAAATACAGGGTATCACCCGTGCCATTGATGCAGAGCCGGGAAGGGGTACCGGTGGAATTCTGGAAATGAAAGGTCTGCTCAACGATCTGCAGTACCGGGTCTACCCGGAGCAGCGAGGGAGGTTCGAAATTGTCGTATCCCCCGGTGCACAGGATCCAGATCTTGTTTTTCCGGTCCATCACCATTCCCAGCGGTTCCTTGCCCGTTTTAATGCTGTCAACGATCCGGTCCTGCAGGATATCCACGACCAGGATCTGGGGATTGCGCTCTGAATTCGGCAGGTTATACCCCCCGATGCAGGCGAAGAAGATATAATTCCCGTACCTGACCATCCCTTCCGTCCAGTTCGGCGTCTGGATCGTCTTGTAAACCGAGTTGGTCTTCAGGTCGATCACCGAGATATCCTTGACCAGGTTGGTGACATAGGCTTTCTCAAAGTCATTGACAAATTCGATGGCGCGGGGCTTATTCAAACCCGTGCCGGAAATGGTCTTCACCGATTTGAAGTCCTTCAGCTTCACCACTTCAATCGTATTCGAATTATTGACCACCAGGTAGGCCAGGGAATCATGGATCTTCATCATTGCCGCCACATCCCCCAGGTCCCGTCCGTTGGCCTGGTAGAAGATATCCTGCGTTACTGCATTTTCCGACGGATTGATATACGTGACGGAGGCATTTCCCCACGTGAAGTTTCCTTCATTGATCACAAAATCTCCATACTGGTAAGAGGTATCGGTGGAGGGAGGCGGAGGATTCGTTTGCTTTTCCCGGATCGGATCCTTGCTGCAGGAACCCAGTACAAACAACAGCAGGACGAGGAAAACAACCTTGGTCAGATAATTACGTTCAGTTACGGTGGATTTCAGGATCACGTACTAACAGTTAGATTTAAATCCAGCCAGCTACTTTTTAAAATCGCATCTCACCGTCAATGCAAAATTCCGTCCCGGCATGGGGCGGTTTGCAATGGACTGGTAATCGAGATCGAACAAGTTATTCACTTGCAGCTGTAAAGATAGTATAAATTTCTTCAAATGGAAGTTTTTCCCAAAAATTATATTTGAAAGATCGTAAGCCGGCATGTAAGTTTCATTGGACGGGTCGGTATAGCGCCGGCCGGTGTACGAGTTGTTGTAGGTCAGGTAAAAGTTCCATTTGGCAAGCGTCAGGGTGATATTGAACGTATGCACCGGAATGTACATCTGCTGGTTTCCCACCGAACTGTCGCCGGGAATGGCCGTCTTTTCATAGGTTGACCGGCAGAAGTTATACGTAGAATTCCATTTCAGGTTCATCCCCCACAGGTTGGCGGTAAGGTTGATGCCGCTCTCGATGCCCCGGGAAAGCACCTGTTTGACATTCTGGGGGCGGAACTCCGCGCTTCCTCCGGTGGGAACCCAAACGATCAGGTTGTCCAGCAGCGAATAATATCCGGAAAGCCCCATCTCGATGAACAGCCTGCGGTTGGAAGTCCCGATGTTGTATACGGTTCCCGCTTCGGCCGCGTAGTCGGTTTCAGGCTGCAGGTCCGGATTTCCGTAGACGGCCCAGTAGAGATCATTGAGTGTCGGGTACCGGTAATTCCGGGAAACATTCGCCGAGAAGGAAAGGTTGACCTTATTGAACGGATGATATTCAACTCCAAGGGCCGGAATGAAGGGAAGGAACTTCCCGTCGATCACATCCTCGCGCATCACCAGCGAGATCTCCGCTTTTTTCAGGATATCATAGGTACATTCCGCAAACGCGCTCAGGGTCAGCCTGGTCTTAAGCCCTTCATAGGCATCGGAGACCACCCAATCCTTATTCAGGTCGACGCCGGGTTTGATGCTCAGGTTCTTCACCCCGGTCCAGGAAGCCCTTACCCGGTTGACCCAGGAGTAGGAATGATGGTGCGCTTCCAGGGCATTGGTATCGCTCTCGCTGACATAATGCATGTACTGGTCGACCATCGCGGAACGGGCCGTCAGGTTGAAGTCTTTGATCAGGTATTTCCATTCCAGGATCCCTTTCAGGGACCGGTCATCCTGGTATTCGTTGTAATTGTTCAGCGTATTGGTGGTCGGGGGCGGAATATCATGGTTGCTTTGGTTATACCAGGCCCGTGCGGCGATGAAATGGTGGTCCCCGATCCGGAAAAAGGCTTCTTCCGTAAATCCCAGCAGATCATACGAAGCATTTTTCTGGATCTCCCTTTTCTGCGTATAGTCGTTATAATACGGAAAATCGTTCACGGAATTGGTATAATTCACCTTGGTGATCGACTGGACCGATGAGTTCCCGACCGCCGCACTGGCATTGGTAGTGAAGGTGTTGAAGCTGGCCACGGTTTGTGCCGCCATCACATTGACCCGGTTGTTCCAGTCGGGATTCGTCACGAGGTTGATCACGCCCCCGAATGCCCCGCTGGTCCTTGCGATCCCGGCCGCGCCGTACAGGATCTCGATGCCGTCGAACTGAGCGACCGGCACCTGCGACAGGTCGCTTTGTCCCAGCATGGGCGAGTTGATGCTGATCCCGTTCCATTCCACCTGGGTGTGGTTGGCCGAGGTTCCCCGGAAGGCAGGCGTGGAAAGGCTCCCGTTCCCGTAAGATTTAATAAAGATGGAGGAGTGTTCGGAGAGGATCGTGGAAAGATCCGCGTTCAGATAGGGAACCAGTAAAAGAGAATCCAGCCTGACCCTTTTAAATCCCTGGTTATCCACCGAGAACCCGGCCCTGATCTCGACCTCTTTGAGGTTCAGGGTGTCGGACAGGTGCTGCGCCTGGTTCCGGATCAGCAGAAAGGATATGAATAGAAAAATCAGGACTCCCCTCTTATGTAGCCTGAGCCTGTTCAAGGGATCGTAATTGCTAACCGGTTACTGTTTAACGATTTTGAGGTTAACTATGCTGCCGTCAGAAAAAGAGCACATGCCGATATAAAGACCCTGGGAGAGGGAGGAGATGTCGATGACGTTATTTTCCGATCCGAGATCCTGCCCGATCAGGGCATTCCCTGTGATCCCGTACAGGGTAAACCGGGCGCCGGGCCGTGAAACAGACACCGTGAGGTAATCCCGGCACGGGTTGGGGAAGGCCCTTACGGCGGGTTGTCCATCGTGCTCCCCTAAGCCGGTCGACATATGGATCACGCCCACGGCATCGAGGTCAAACCCGCAGGAATAAAAAGGCGTCGGCCACGGATCATTCACGATACGTCCCTGAGAATCGTAGGTGGCATAGGGAACCTGGATGCATCCCACGACATCAATGATCCGGACGTAATTGATGTTGTTCACGTCGATGCCGGAGCTATCCTTAATCTCTTCCAGGTCGAACGGGGTGCCGAACGCCGCCCGGTATTTACCCGCCAGGTCGTTGATTTGGGTGGCATCCACCGATCCGCCGACAAAAGGGACCTGCGCCGTATCCTGCGTCAGTGACACCGATGGGAACCTGACATAGCGGAGCCCGTCGGTGGAAACTTCGACAAAGCCGAGTTCCAGGAAGGTATCGTTAAAGGCATTCTCGAATACGGCAAAATCATACCCGGGACCGTTGTTAATGGGGTTGCTGAAGGTGCAGACGGCAGATCCCCCGTCGCCCAGGCTGACCACTTTATAATCCGGCTTCCCGGTTCCGTCTTCCGGTGCCCCGTAGCTTGCCCGGTTGGATCCCTGGTCGGTGAGTGTGGTGTCGTTGATCTGGATGTAGCCCCGATGCACCGTGCAGGATATGGCCCAACCGATAAAGGCGGAACTGTCGCGGTACATGGCGGTCGTGCCGGCCTGTCCCGCGGGGGGAGGGTACTGGCAAAAAGCAGGAAATACAAATCCCTGGACCAGCAGGGCCAGGGAAATGGTAAATTTCAGTAAAACGTTTCTCATTATCGGAACAGGGTGAGATCAAAGGTAGTGAAAGGAAGTTTACGAGTCACTAATTCTTAATGATTTTCTTTGTTTGAATTCCTTTTTCAGAAGTTACCGTCAGCAGGTACACCCCGCCGGACAACCCGGTTAGGTCGATCGCAGATCTGGCGGCATCTGCCTGGACGGGAACGGTTTTCATGATCCTGCCTGTAAGATCGCTGACGCGGATCTCAGAAACCCCGGCATTAGCCGGGAAGGTAACGGTCGCCCGATCGTTCACCGGGTTGGGGAAGATGGAAAACTCAAACCCGTTGTCCTGAGCTTCCGGGACCCCCTGCACGGTCCGGAAATCGATCGCCATGGCTTCGGAATTGATCCCGGTGGTGTAGGAGCCGACGGAATCACCGGCCAGCGTTCCGATATAGCCGATCGAGAAGCTGGAGTAATTGCCAATATTGGCGTACATGTAATTGTTCACATAGTCGATGGCTTCCGACGTATAATACACATGGCCCAATGAGCCCGGGTCGGGGAACAGGATCGGCGTTTCCACCAGCAGGGTGTTCAGGTTAAAGGTGCCGATCGCATAGTTCATCACCATATACACGAGGTTGCCGTTGATCCCGATCCCGTTGGAGATCAGGTATGGAATGACGGTCGTGAGGAAACTCCCGCTCTGATAATTATACCGGACGATGCCACCTTCGGGGGTAGAACCGAAAGGAGTCCTGCAGACTCCCCAGATATGATTGGCCTCCAGGTACAGGTCGCTGATTCCTTTTGCCGTGGTCCCCAGGGCCACTTCCCTGACCAGCTTCCAGTTCACGGGATTGATCACGGCGAGATTACCGGAAGTCCCTGCATACCCGTAATTGACGGCAACATAAAGAGTATCTCCCGCCTGAATAGCTCCCCCGCATTCACCCGAAACAGACTGGATCCTTGCCAGCAGCGCCAGGCTGTTCCCGTTGAGCACCTCGACGAAAAACCGGGTGATGGGATATTGCTTGGTGACCACCAGGCTTCCGTTGCAGAAGCCCAGCCGGCTGATGCCCGAGTCTGCTATGGCAGCCACTCTCTCATAGGTATCGAGGTTATACATCACAATGGAATCCTGGGCTGCCACGTAGGCGATATTCCCTTCTATGATCACATCCTGGGTGGATTGAGTGTAAATGGTATTGAAGAAGGTGGAGACCTTGGTATCCGGATTATAGCTTTCCTCCGTTACATAATCCACGTAAGGGGGTGTAGATTCAAAAAGGCCGCCATTCGAAATGATCACCTGCTTTACATATTCACTTTTCTGGCTGAACGTAACAGGTGCAGTGATCAGCAGGAGGAGCAGGGCACCCAGGAGAGAACGAAAAATATTTTTCATAGTAACCGGTATTTAATGACAGATTTGCGTTAAATCAGACCATCTCTTTGTATCGCAAAATTATAATAAAAAAGTAGCTTTTTCAATAAAATTGATAATTTTACCTGCTTAAACACCCGGAACCGGAATGAAAAACCTAATCAGGTTACTCCTGTTGATCCTGGTCGTTTCAATGGCCTCCGGTCCCCTTGCTTCGTGCAAGTCGGAAAAAGCGGAATGTTACGCATCCTCCTTTTATAAGAAAAAGCACAAGAAGAACCACAGCAACTACGCAAAGAAGTATGGCTACAAAAACAGGCCCGTAAGAAAAGACTATGTCATTAAGAACAAGAAGGGGCGTTAAGGGAATCCTTGTTAGCCTCCTTGTGGTTGCCGCAATTTTCCTCTTTCATTCGTGTCATGTTGCCCGCTACGTATTCTGGAATTATGCCGATGTAGGAGATGCCGTGAAGTTCCCGTCGGTCCCTGTCAAAAATGATCCCGCGCACCCCTCCCCGATCCCGTCCGTTCCATCCCGGAACCTGGATGTTCCCCGGGGATTCAACGATACCGCCTCCCCCCTCCCCTTCCGGGAATTCCTGGAAAAGAATTATACCCTGTCGTTCCTGGTAGTGCGCAACGACACGCTGATCTACTCCTATTACCGGACCGGTTATGATTCGGCTTCCCTGCTTCCCTCCTTCTCGGTGGCCAAATCCTTTGTTTCCGCGCTCACAGGCATTGCGTTGGCGGAAGGCTACCTGAAAAATGTCCGGCAGACCGTGACCGATCTCCTCCCGGAGATCCGGGACCCCGGTTTCAGGAAAGTGACGATCCAGGACCTGCTGACCATGCGCTCGGGGATCCGGTTCAATGAAGGATATACCGATCCGTTCAGCGAGATGGCAAAATTCTATTACGGGCTGAACCTCAGGAAATACACGCTGAAGCTGAAGACCCGGATCCCCCCGGATTCGCTGTATGAATACCAGAGCGGGAACGCGGAGATCCTGGGAATGATCCTGGAGCGGGTCACGGGCAGGAGCCTGGCCGCCTACCTGGAGGAAAAGATCTGGATCCCCATGGGCATGGAGGGGGAAGCAACCTGGAACACCGACAGCAAGAAGCACATGGAGATCAAATCGTTTTGCTGCATCAATGCCCGGGCCGTTGATTTTGCAAAGTTCGGGATGCTGTACCTCCACCAAGGCTATTGGAACGGAATGCCGGTGGTCCCGGAGAAGTGGGTGAAAGAGTCGCTGATGATCCGGAACGATTCAAGGGATTCCCAGGGATACCCATACGGTTATATGTGGCGCACGCTGGAGGATGGAAGCTTCTTTGCAAAGGGGATCCTGGGTCAGTATATTTTCGTGGATCCTGCCCGCAGGCTGGTGATCGTGCATTGCGGGATGAAGGCAGGAAATGTCAACTGGGTGGAATTCTTCCGGAGCCTGGCCCGGCAGTTTTCCTGATCCCGACCCGGGGATCCTTCCCTTCTCACTCCTCAAAAAACTTCCGGGGATCCGGATAATAAAGAGCCTCTCTCGACTTTGCCTCCGAATACGTGAAATATGTGATCTCCGCTTCCGCACAGAGGACATTCTCCGCGTTGAACACCTGCGCCCTGATCTCCGCCAGGTTCCTTCTCATGGCCGAAAGCCTTGACCGCAGGGTCACGATGCCTTCGTCCACCCGGATCGGCCTGAAGTACCGGATCTTCATCTGCGAGGTCACCCCGGCCCGCTTCGCTTTTGTGTAAACGGTCCAGCTGGCGATCTCATCCAGGAGGGCCGCCTGGATCCCGCCGTGGAGGATGTTCAGGTAGCCCTGGAAATGGTTATCCGGATCCCACCTGGAGACGATCTCTTCACCCTCTTCGGTGAAGGTCATCCGCAGCCCATGCGGGTTATCGGGCGAGCATCCGAAACAATTATACCCCGGAAGCTTTTCGAAAGGATTCATGATCTTCCTCATGAGAAATCGGAGGGGCCGGTTTATTTCATTTCCTGGGTGGGGCCGGCTTTTCCCCCTTTGTAAACGGTTTTGGTGACGGCCTTCCCGGTTTCGTCATATTCGATCCAGGTTCCGTCTTTTTCTCCGTTCAGGTATTTTCCCGTGACCTTGGGTTTGCCATTCCGGTATTTTTCCGTATAGCTGCCGTTGAGGATGTTCCCGGTGTAATTTTTGATCGTCTGCACCGAGTCATTTTCATAGTATTCCCGCTGCAATCCGTCAAAGAGCCCATCCTTGTAATTATATTCCGCCACCATCTTCCCCGCTTTATTGAACCAATGGGTGATCCCGTCTTTCTTATCATTCCGGTACGAGGATTCCTCCTGGAGCTTGTTATTATCGTAATACATCCGGCAGGTGCCATCCTTCAGCCCATCCACCCAGTTGATCTCCGAAACCGGGTATTCGTTGTAGGCACTGTACTGGATCGCCAGTCCGTTCAGCTTGTCGTTCTTATAGAATTCCTGTCCGATGAGCCTGTTCTTGCGGTCGAAAGTAAGCACGATCCCGTCCTTCAGCCCTTTTTTGTAGGATTCCAGCTTCAGGATCTGGTTGTTCATGGCAATTACAGTGATCCAGTTGCCGTCCTTCCTGCCGTCCACATAGTTCCCCTTGGACATCTGTTCCATGTTCTTTTCTTCCCAGTACCCGGTTCGCTGGTTATTGGCGTCGACCTTATTGATACTGTCCGATCTCCGGTATTCATTCCCGGTCTGGGAAAACAGTATCACGGGAAGGGCCATCCAGAGGGCCATCACAAAAAGAGCTTTTTTCATATTCGTTGAGTTTTGAATGCGGCAAATTTAAAGATTTTCAGGTTCGGGACCATTCAACCCGTCACGATTTCTCCGGTAAGATCGAAGTGGCCGGCTTCCGTGATCCTGACCTTGTAAAATTCCCCGGCCTTCAATTTTGATCTCCCCGGCCGGACCAGCACTTCATTATCCACTTCCGGGGAATCAAATTCCGTCCGACCGACATAATACCCCTCCTCCTTCCGGTCCAGGATAACGTTCAGGATGGTCCCGATCTTATCCCGGTTCAGCTTCAGGGAGATCTCCTGCTGGATCTCCATCAGTTCACCGGCTCTTTCCTGCTTTACCTTTTCCGGCACGGTATCGGGCAGGCGGCCGGCTGCGGTGCCTTCTTCCCGGGAATAGGTGAAAACTCCCAGCCGGTCAAATCCGGTACGGATCACAAAATCCTTCAATTCCCGGTATTCCCGCTCCGTCTCCCCGGGGTACCCGGTGATCAGGGTAGTGCGCAGGGCGACTCCCGGCACTTTCTCACGGATCGTATCCAGCAGCTTCAGGGTCTCCCGGCGGGTCACCCCGCGGCGCATCGAGCGGAGGATCCCCGAATGGATATGCTGAACCGGCAGATCGAGGTACCTGCAGATATTCGGGTGGTTCCGCATGACCTCCAGGACGCGCAGCGGAAACTGGTCCGGATACGTATAATGCAGGCGGATCCAATCCAGGCCCTTCACGGCAGCCAGCTTTTCCAGCAGCTCAGGGAGTCTCCGCTCCCCGTACCTGTCGAGGCCATAATAGGTGGTATCCTGCGAGATGATGTTCAGCTCCCTGACTCCCTGGCGGGACAGCCTGCGGGCTTCCTCCAGGATGGAAGACTCGGAGCGGGAGATATGCTTGCCCCTGATAAAGGGGATCGTGCAGAACGAGCATTTGCGGTTGCATCCTTCGGCGATCTTCAGGTAGCTGTAATGCGACGGAGTGGTCAGGATCCTTTCCCCCGCCAGTTCCCTGCGGTAATCCCCTCCCACCCTGGCGAGGATCTCCCGGAACTGGTTCACCCCGAAAATGCCGTCCGCTTCGGGGAGCTCCCGTTGCAGCTCTGTGCCATAACGCTGGGAGAGGCATCCCATGACGAAAAGGTACCGGATATTTCCCTGTTTCTTCTCCTCCGCATAACGAAGGATGGTGTCGACCGATTCCTGCCTGGCATCCAGGATGAACCCGCAGGTGTTGATGATCACGGCATCCAGGCGGGCGCCCTGCGGGGGGTCCACCGTCAGCCGGAACCGGTTCCCGTGCAGCTGTTTCATCAGCACCTCGGTATCCACGAGGTTTTTGGCACAGCCGAGGGAGATGATCCCGATGTTCTTCGGACGCATGAATGAACCGGAAGATGGTTAACTGAACAGTGAGTTTACGAATTCGGCCCGGTTGAAGACCTGGAGATCTTCCATTTTCTCCCCGATGCCGATATATTTCACCGGGATGCGGAAGGTATCGGAGATCCCGATCGCGACGCCTCCCTTGGCCGTTCCGTCGAGCTTGGTGAGGGCGATCGCATTGACTTCCGTCGCAGCGGTGAACTGGCGGGCCTGCTCGAAGGCATTCTGGCCGGTGGAGGCATCCAGCACCAGGAGCACTTCGTGAGGGGCTTCCGGGATGAGTTTCTGGATCACTTTCCGGATCTTGGAAAGCTCGTTCATCAGGTTCACCTTGTTATGCAGCCGGCCGGCCGTGTCGATGATGACCACGTCGGTCTGACGGGTCATGGCGGATTTTACCGTATCGTATGCGACGGAAGCGGGATCGGATCCCATTTCCTGCATGATCAGGGGGACCTCGACCCGTTCGGACCATATCTTAAGCTGGGGCACGGCTGCCGCGCGGAAGGTATCGGCAGCTCCCAGCAGGACCGAGTTCCCGGCTTTTTTGAACTGGTAGGCCAGCTTGCCGATCGTCGTGGTCTTCCCCACCCCGTTCACGCCGACCACCATGATCACATAGGGACGGATCCCCGCGGGAAGGGTGAATTCAGGCAGTTCCTCGAATTGGCCATCCTGAAAAAGAGAGGCGATCTCTTCTTTCAGCAGCCGGTTGAGCTCCTGGGTGCCGAGGTATTTATCCCTGGCAACCCGGGCCTGGATCTTCCCGATGATCCGGAGGGTGGTTTCCACTCCGACATCGGAGCTTACCAGGATCTCTTCCAGGTTATCCAGCACTTCGTCATCGATCCGGGATTTCCCGGCGACGGCTTTTGAGATCCTCGACAGGATGCTGGATTTGGTCTTTTCCAACCCGCGGTCCAGGCTCTCTTTTTTCTCCCTTGAAAAGAAGTTCCGTAACCCCATTCCTGCTGATGTTGATATTTTTACAATGATCCGTCCGGGCGGTGCAGAAATATCCTTCCTGCAAAAAAAAAGCTTTTTTCCCGCGGAAAAAAGCTTTTTTCAACCTGCCCGCAGGAGGTTAACTTCCCTGGTTCTTCAGGTATTCCTTCACCTGGTCGTTCGGGACGATGGTTTCCTTGAACATATAAGACCCCGTCTTTCCAGAGCGGATCATGCGGATAACCTTCGTAAAATCCTTCCCGGAAGAGGTCTGGAACGATGCAACAACTTTCTTTGCCATGGCTGTACCTGATTACTTGATTTCTTTATGGACCGTTACTTTCTTAAGGAACGGATTATACTTTTTCAGCTCCATCCGGTCGGGGGTATTTTTCTTGTTCTTAAAGGTGATATACCTCGACATGCCCGGAACGCCGCTGGTCTTCTGCTCCGTGCATTCCAGGATGATCTGGATCCGCTGGTCTTTATTTTTCTTCGCCATTTTATTCCAATGGGTTAATTCGGGCGGCAAAATTAAACCTTTTCCGGATAAAAACCAAAATTTTTAATACATTTAACCTTCCGAAAACCGGAGCAATTATTGATGTGGCAGTCGCAGATCAACGGGTTCAGGGCTTACCTGCAGCTGGAGCGCTCGCTCTCCGGGAATTCCATTGAAGCGTATCTTCACGATGTGGAAAAGCTGACGCAATACCTGGATTCCAGGGGACTTGCCCTTACGCCCGATCACGTGGAGCTGCACCATCTCCAGGATTTCCTGCGGTGGATCGCGGAGCTGGGGATGACCGCCCGGTCGCAGGCCAGGATCATTTCGGGGCTGAAAGGGTTTTACCGGTACCTGTCGGCCGAGAACCTGATCACAAAGGATCCGACGGAGATGCTCGAGTCGCCGAAGATCGGCAGGAAGCTCCCGGTGACCCTGAGCGTGGAAGAGATCAACCGGGTCATCAACGCGATCGACCTGAGCAAGCCCGAGGGGGAAAGGAACAAAGCCATGCTGGAATCGCTTTACGGGTGCGGGCTCCGGGTAAGCGAGCTGATCGGGATGAAAATCTCCGGCCTTCATTTCGACGACGGTTTCATCCAGATCACGGGGAAAGGGGACAAGGAACGGCTGGTCCCGGTGGGCAGCGTCGCACAGAAGCATATTCTTATTTACCTGGACCGCATCCGGCCGCATATGCCCCTAAAAAAAGGC
>DATJQF010000033.1:0-11349 GCA_035505995.1 Bacteroidales bacterium | reverse complement strand
GATGCAGGGACATCCTGGTAGGAGATCAGAATCGCCTCCGCGCTTTGAGGGCTCTTCAGCATCCCCAGGATGTAAGGGCTTCCGAATATATCGAGCACGGTCTTTTTTAACCGGGCCAGGGTATCCACCAGGGCCACCTCCTGGACGGTGAGGCCGAAATTCTTCCCGGGAAGGCTGCTGGTATTATGGATCCCGATGATCAGCAGGTTATAAGGTTGTAATTTTTTAAGCAGGGAATCCCTCACCGGGGGCCGGAAATCGGCCGGCAGGCTGAAACAGGAGGCTTCCGCGTACTTACCGATGCTTTGCTGGAATGCGGTCAGGTTGCTGTCGCCGACCGACAAGACCGCGATCTTCCTGTACTCCAGCAGTCCCAGCGGCAGCAGGTGGTTCTCATTCCGGACGAGTGTGACGGCTTCCCGGTAGATCTTCCGCGTGAGCGCCTCCGAGGAAACCGGGTTCAGGTCTTCAAAAAGCTGGGCCGTATCTATTGGCGGCACTTCCTGTAATCCAACGCGGTATTTCAGCTCAAGGATCTTCCGGCATTTCTGATCGATCAGTTCGATCGGGATCAGGCCGCTGTCGATGGCCGAATGCAACGTCCTGACTGCGAGCCCCAGGTCCTGCGGAAGCAGGAGAATGTCATTTCCGGCCTTTAAAGCATTCAGCTCGATGATCCCGGGAGGGAAATATTTTGTCACCCCTTTCATATCCAGCGCGTCGGTGATGATCAGGCCGCGGAAGCCGAGATCGTTTCGGAGGAGGCCGGAGATGACCGGATAAGACAAAGTGGTGGGGGTAGACGGAGTGGCGGGGTTGGTGAAGTTGGTGGCATTGTTGGCATTACCGGCATTTATGGAATTTGAAGAGTCCAGCGCCGGGACATACAGGTGCGCTATCATGATCGCCTGCAGCCCTTGCGGGATCAGTTGCCGGTAAGGATAAAGCTCCACCGAATCGAGCTGTGCCCGGGTTTTATGTACCACCGGGAGGGTCAGGTGAGAGTCGGCGTCCGTGTCGCCATGCCCCGGAAAATGCTTGCCGGTCGCCATGATCCCGTGATCCTGCAATCCCTTCATGAAAAGTGCACCGAGCGTTGCCACCCGGGTCCGGTCTTCCCCGAATGACCTTGAGTTGATCACCGGGTTGGCCGGGTTGCTGTTGACGTCGAGCACCGGGGCAAGATCCACCTGGATACCCAGCCGGTGACAGTCGCGGGCAATGGCGGTGGCTTCCTCGTACGCGAGCGAGTCGTTGCCTGCTGCCGCGAGGGTCATGGGACGGGGGAACGAATAGGCGCTGTCGAGGCGCATGCCCAGCCCCCATTCCGCATCCGTCGTGATGAGCAGGGGCGTCCGGGAGAGCTGCTGCCAGCGGTTGGTCAGCAGGGCCTGCCTTTTCGGGGTTCCCTTGAAAAAGCAGATGCCTCCCGGGTTCCACAGCCCGACCAGGTGCGTCAGGCTGTCGTTGTAAACCGAGTCGCGGTCGGAGAACGCCCTCAGGATCATCAGCTGGGCGATCTTACGGTCGGTGGACAGGGTCTTCAGGACCGAGTCCGCCCACACGGAATCCTTCCGGATGACGGGATTATCCGGCCGGGTCCCGGGGAAGGAAAAGATTTTCCCTGCAGCCAGGATCAATAGAAGGTTGATAAGCAGGATCTTTCTTACCATAAACATCACCAGGATCTCCATCACAAAAGAACTAAAAATGCGCGTCACCTTCTCAAATCTTATCCATTTTTATTAACATTCGATTTTGCGCTTTTGCTAAAGCAATATATTTGACCGGGAAGGAAATTCGTTATAATCATGGGTCATTAGTCCATTGGTCATCGCTCAATGGCATTTGTAATTCGTAATTATTTAACTGTGGATATAAAAGAATTAGAGAAGATCTCCACCCAGGTCCGGCGCGACATCATCCGGATGGTTTGCGGAGCCGCCTCCGGTCACCCGGGAGGCTCGCTGGGCACGGCCGATTTCATTACAGCCCTCTATTTTGAGATCATGCGCCCCGACCCGGCAAAATTCAGCATGGACGGGACCGGCGAGGATATATTCTTCCTTTCCAACGGGCATATTTCTCCCTGCTGGTACAGCGTGCTGGCCCGGTATGGCTATTTCGACATAAAGGAGCTGGGGACCTTCCGGCGGCTCAACTCCAGGCTTCAGGGCCATCCCACGCCGGCCGACGGTCTGCCCGGGATCCGTATCGCTTCCGGCTCGCTGGGACAGGGTCTTTCGGCTGCCACCGGGGCCGCGCTTGCCAAGCGGTTGAACCGGGATCCGCATCTCGTTTACTGCCTCACCGGCGACGGGGAGCTGCAGGAAGGGCAGAACTGGGAGGCGCTCATGTTCGCCGCCGCACACAATGTCGACAACCTGATCGCCGTTATAGATTATAACGGAAAGCAGATCGACGGGCCGGTGGATAAAGTGCTTGACCTGGGAGACCTGCATGCTAAATTCGAATCTTTCGGCTGGAAGGTGATCCGGATGAACGGGAACGATATGACGGATGTGGTTCGGGTGATGAAGCTGGCGATCACGGAGACCCGTAAGCAAAAGCCGGTCGTGGTGCTGATGAAAACCACCATGGGATACGGCGTCGACTTCATGCGGGACGACCACCAGTGGCACGGGAGCGCACCGGACGACAGCCAGGCGAACCGGGCGTTGTTGCAGATTGCGGAAACCCTGGGAGATTATTGATTTTAGATTTACGATTTTAGATGCTGATCGCTTTGTGATGAATGACTGTTGAAGCATCTGCGATGATCAGTTCCTGCTGAAGGCAGCAGTGTCATCCGTGTTCTGAAAAAAAATACACATGCTCAATAACCCGACAGGAAAAAAGTTTCTCTTTACCCTATGGGTGCTGTTTCTTCCTTTCCTCTCCTTTTCCCAGAAACAATTTGACCAGGAGCCCCCGAAACCGCTGACGCGTATCCTCTTCGTGTTCGATGCTTCCCAGAGCATGTACGGCAGGTGGCAGAGCGACACCAAGTTCAATATCGCCAGCCGGCTCTTTACCAGCATCCTCGACAGCCTCAAAAACGTGAAGAACCTCGAGGTCGCCCTGCGGGTATATGGCCATCAGAAGCCCTTCCCGCCGCAGGACTGCAACGACACCCGCCTGGAGGTCCCGTTCGCCCCCGATAATATCGCCCGGATCAAGCACGTGTTGAAGACCATCATCCCCAAGGGGACCACGCCGATCGCATATTCGCTGCAGCAGTCGGAGCACGATTTCCCCCCCTGCGACAACTGCCGGAACATCATCGTGCTGATCACCGACGGGCTGGAGGAATGCGGCGGCGACCCCTGCGCAGTGTCCCATGAACTGCAGCAGAAAGGGATCGTACTGAAGCCGTTCATCATCGGCATCGGGAAGAACTTCAAGGAATCGTTCGAGTGTGTCGGCTCCTATTTCGACGCCACCAACGAAACGGAATTCCGGAACGCCCTGAACGTGGTGATCTCGCGCGCACTGAACCCGACCACCGCCCAGGTCAACCTGCTCGACCAGTACGGGAAGCCTACGGAGACGAACGTGAACATGACCTTCTACGATAACCTCTCGGGGCTGATCAAATACAATTTCATCCATTCTTTAAACAACAAGGGACTTCCCGATACCCTCGAGATCGACCCCCTGATCACCTACGACATCGTGGTGCACACCCTCCCCCCGGTAAGGAAGGACAGCGTGAAGCTCACCCCCGGGAAACACACCATCATCGGCATCGACGCCCCGCAGGGATACCTGGCCTTCAAGGCGGGAGGGAACAGCACGATCAAATACCTGCCCTGCCTGATCCGGCAGAAAGGAAAGAACGAGATCCTCAACGTGCAGCAGTTCGACCAGGTGGAAAAGTACCTGACCGGGTCGTATGACGTCGAAGTCCTTTGCCTGCCCAGGATCAGCCTGCATGATGTGCAGATCGTACAGAGCAATACCACGACGGTGGAGATCCCCGTGCCGGGCATTGCCGTGATCCAGAAGTCGACGAACGGGTACGGCAGCCTGTACCTGATCGACAAAAAGGGGATGACGTGGCTGTATAACCTGAAGGATAATCCCCAGCAGCAGGAGACGCTTTACCTGCAGCCGGGAACCTATAAGATCGTTTTCCGGTCGAAATATTCCAGCCGCTCCGAGTACTCCATCGAAAAGCAATTTGATGTATCCGGCGGACAGACGGTCAATGTAAAACTTTATACTAACTGATAAGGGGAAAAAAATCAGAGATTTTTCTTTTTCGCAGATGAAGCAGATTGTTAGCGCAGATTTTCACAGAAAGAATCGACAATCCTGAATCAGCAACCCGAAATACAAACAACAATCGTAAATCAACCATCCATAATTAATAGCAGTTTATTTACCTGATGAAGGAATATCCAAACCTTGGCTCCAGGGATACCCGTTCCGGCTTCGGCGAAGGCCTGCTGGAGCTCGGCCGGACAAATCCCAATGTAGTGGCGCTGTGCGCCGATCTTACCGGGTCCCTCAAAATGGATGCCTTTGCGAAGGCTTATCCCGACCGCTTTTTCGAGGTCGGGGTCGCGGAGGCCAACATGATGGGACTGGCGGCGGGACTGACGATCGGGGGGAAGATCCCCTTTACCGGCACTTTTGCGAATTTCTCCACCGGTCGCGTGTACGACCAGATCCGGCAGTCGATCGCCTACTCCAACAAGAACGTGAAGATCTGCGCCTCCCATGCGGGGATCACGCTGGGGGAGGACGGGGCCACCCACCAGATCATGGAGGACATCGGCCTGATGAAGATGCTGCCCAACATGACGGTGATCAACACCTGCGATTTCAACCAGACCAAAGCGGCCACCCTTGCGGTTGCCGGCCACACCGGACCGGTTTACCTGCGGTTCGGCAGGCCCAAGGTGCCTAATTTCACTCCGCCCGGTCAATCCTTCGAGATCGGGAAAGCCGTCCTGCTTTCACCGGGAAAGGATGTATCCGTCTTTGCCACCGGACACCTGGTATGGATGGCGCTGGAGGCAGCCCGGATCCTGGAAGATAAAGGGATATCCGCCGAGATCATCAACATCCACACCATCAAGCCGCTGGATCGCAAGGCGGTGCTGGATTCCGTCCGCAGGACCGGTTGCGCGGTGACTGCCGAGGAACACCTGAAGAACGGCGGCCTCGGGGATTCCGTCGCACAGCTGCTGGTCTCAAACCTTCCGGTACCCCAGGAGCTGGTGGCGGTGGACGACCGGTTCGGGGAAAGCGGGAAGCCGGAAGAACTGCTGAAGAAATACGGACTGGATACAGAACATATTGTCCAGGCCGTTATGGAAGTGCTCCGGCGGAAAACAGGGAAATAATTTCCGGTACCTAGGCGGGGTGGTGCCCGTTGTGACCGTTATGGTTCCGGATGACCAGCGGCGGGCTTTCCTTATCGATGAACAGCGGCACCGTTTCAATGGTGACGTTGCTGGTATCCAATCCGAGTGATCTCACCTCATTGATCCCGAACCGCTTGAAGATGGTGTACATGTCCATGATGAACTGCTCGCGCGGCGGGAAATCGAAATCATAGTTCTGGATCCGGTCGATCACGACAAAGCGGAAGTCGCTGACCACATTGTATTTCCGCAAGGATTCGTACCGGCTCAGGAGGTCGATCTCCTGCGACTTGCTCATCTCCTCGATCAGCTGGCGGAAGAACAGGTTCACGCGGGGCTGCACCTTGAACCCGATCTTGAAGTCGACCTTGATCAGGATATCCGGGATCAGGTGGGTGATGCGGTATTCGAGCACATGCGGCTCGTCGAGGATGTCCACGTGCAGGAGCCAGTAAACGTCGGCGCGTTTCGGCTGTTTGTTCAGGATCGAATAAATGATCTTCGACTCGATGTCGGTCGACTTGTTGGCCTTGGTCAGGAAGACCAGGTTGGTGGCATATTTCGGCACCGTATGGTCGTTCGACAGGGCCTTGATCACCTCGTAATAAGGCTCGATCTTCACGAATTCGATGAAGCTGTTCTTGATCTTTCGCCCGTGGAACCAGACCCACATGACCAGGAACAGGATGCTGCCGGCCAGGATGGTGAACCACCCGCCGTGGACGAACTTATTCAGGTTAGCCACCAGGAATGAGCCTTCGATGGTCAGGTACACGGCCAGGAACATCACCAGGACATAGACCGGGACCCGCCGGTAGAAGAAATAGATGCTCAGCAACACGGTGGTCATCAGCATCGTGATGGTGATCGAAAGTCCGTAGGCCGCCTCCATGTTGGCCGATTTCTGGAAGAAGAGGATCACGAACACGCAGCTGAAATAGAGCATCCAGTTGATGCTGGAGATGTACATCTGGCCCTTGATGTTGGTCGGGTAATTGATCTTGATCTTCGGCCAGAAGTTCAGCTGGATCGCTTCGCTGATCAGCGTGTAGGAGCCACTGATCAGGGCCTGGCTGGCAATGATGGCCGCCGCGGTCGCGACCATGATCCCGGTGATCAGGAACCAGGCGGGCATGATGCTGAAGAACGGGTTGGTCGTGTCATACACCTGGCTGGTATTCCGCAGCACCCAGGCTCCCTGCCCGAGATAGTTCAGTACGAGCGTCGTCTTGACGAAGATCCAGGAGATCCGGATATTTTTCAACCCGCAATGGCCGAGATCCGAATAGAGCGCTTCGGCCCCCGTCGTGCACAGGAACACGGCCCCGAGGAGCAGGAAGCCGTGGGGCGACTGGGTCAGGAAAAGATAGGCATAATGCGGATCCAGCGCCCGGATGATGGAAGGGTATTGGATCACCTGCAGCAGGCCCAGGATCCCCAGCATGCAGAACCAGAGGAACATGATCGGCCCGAACGATCTCCCGACCGCTTTGGTCCCGAATCTCTGGACAAAGAACAGCACGGTGATGATCACCAGGACGATCGGCACCACGGGCATTCTCGGACTGATGTTCAGCAGACCTTCCACGGCGGAAACGATGGTGATGGAGGGCGTGATGATGCCGTCGGCCAGCAGCGTGCAGCCGCCGATGATCGCAAAAATATAGGCCCATTTTGCCCGCTTGCGGATCAGGGCGAAAAGCGAAAAGATGCCTCCTTCCCCCTTGTTGTCGGCCCGCAGCGTGATAATGATATACTTCAGGGTGGTTTGCAGGGTCAGCGTCCAGAAGATGCAGGAAAGTCCTCCCAGGATGAAGGTCTGATTGATGCCTTCTGCCCCCGATACGATCGCCCGCATCACGTACAGCGGGGAGGTCCCGATATCCCCGTACACGATGCCCAGGGTCACCAGTAATCCGGCCGCGGTCAGGGTAGATATCTGGCTTTTGACAGGCCGGCTCATGATATCCTCCTCTCGGTTCTTTCTCCCAGGATCTTTCTGAAGAAGGCCACCAGGACCGGCAGCAGGGAGATGACGATGATCCCCAGGATCACCAGGGAAAAGTTATTCTTAATGACCGGAATGTTCCCGAAGAAGAATCCCCCGAGGGAAAAGGTGACCACCCAGAGGATATTGCCTGTAATGCTGAACAGGAAAAAACGAATGTACCGCATGGTACCCACTCCTGCAACAAACGGTGCAAAAGTACGGATAATCGGCATGAAACGGGCGATCACCAGCGTTTTTCCCCCGTGCTTTTCATAAAATAAATGGGTTTTGTCCAGGTAGTCCTTGCGGATAAGGCGGTAATTCTTCTCATACACCTGGGTCCCTATCAGCCGGCCGATCAGGTAGTTCGTGTTGTCCCCCCCGAAAGCGGCCATCAGCAGCAGGGGAATGATCGCCTGGATCTCCAGGGGATGGCCGGGTAGCGCCGCGATGGTCCCGGCGGCAAACAGCAGGGAATCGCCCGGAAGGAAGGGAGTGATCACGAAACCGGTCTCGCAGAAAATGATCAGCATCAGGATCAGGTAGGTCCAGTTGCGGTATTCGGTCACCCAGAGCTGCAGGTGGACATCGATGTGCAGAAGGATATCAAAAAGCTGCTTAAGCAGGTCGGACATACCCCGGCTTTAAAAAAACGTGCAAAGGTATGCTTTGGGCGGAATATGTGCAAAAGATTATTTTACCTGCCGGTAAACATCCAGCAGGCTGTAGCTGGGATCCCCGTTCTTCTCCACCAGGGTGGTCACCTGAAGCTCGTCCAGCTTATTGTCCCAGAACACGACCGGCATTTTCTCCCCCGGGTAGCCCCCGTTGGAGGTGCTGTATTCCTCCGAGCCGAGGCTGGTCATCGAAACCATATACGGCCCGTTCGGATCATACTGGAAAATTCCGGCCGCCTCCAGGTTCGGGAAATCCATGGAGACCTCGCCGCACAGCACGCCGTTCTCCTCGAAAAGGCGTTTCTTGAAATTGCTGGCATCCGGGAAGTCGGCATCCACCCGGTCGCCATTGACATATTCCTCCACCAGGAACCGGTATGCGGAATCCTTGGTAATGGAATCTCCCGGGGTCAGCATGATGTTGATGTACCGGATGGTCAATGTAACAGTGTGATCCTCATGGATCTTGAAGATATACTGCTTTTGTTCGCAGGTCAGGCAGCCCGAAACAAACAGGCAAAGTGCCGCGAGGAAGATAATTCCGAATAGATGCTTTTTCATAGCAGTGTGTATTAAAACCCGGTTAAATATAGGAAAATAAACCTTCCGGACCGCATTCCTTCGGATTTTTAGAATAATTTTGACAACCCCAAACAGAACCCGATGCCCTCCAGTCATCCCTACCAGCTGAACGAGATAATGGAACTGGTCCGGCTGACCGATCCCCGCCGGATGCTGGATATCGGGACCGGCTTCGGGAAATACGGGTTCCTGAGCCGGGAATACCTGGAGCTCTGGGACGGAAGGGAGAAATACGGGGAATGGGAACGGCAGATCGACGGGATCGAAGCATTTGAACCTTATCTCACCCCGGTTCACCGGTACATTTATTCAAAAATATTCACCGGGGAGGCTTCCGCCATCCTGGAAAAGCTGGATCCCGGCTACGACCTGGTCCTGATGATTGACGTGCTGGAGCATTTCACGCGGGAGGATGGGATCAGGATCCTGGAGCGTTGCGGCAGGATATCGCGCAATATACTCGTATCGGTCCCCCTCACGGTGACCCCGCAGGAAAGCGCTTTCGGGAATCCGTTTGAGCAGCATCGCTCGCAATGGGTCCGGAAAGACTTTGAGAGCCTGGGCCCGGTATTTTTCGTACCGAACCCCCGCTCGCTGATCTGCTATATCGGGGAGGACAGCGCCAGGGTTTCTGCTATTTACCGGAAAGAGAGATCGCACCGGATCCTGGTGTTGCTGCTGGAATACCTGAACCTGCGGATCCCCTTGAAAAAACTGCTTGGAAGATCATGAGCTACGTGAACTACCTGATCGAGATCGGCCCGGTGAAGACCACCGCGATCGAGCTGATCGCCGTCTTCTTCGGACTGCTGAGCGTATGGTCCATGAAAAAGGAAAGCATCCTGGCCTTTCCTTTCGGGATCATCAACGTATCCATCTATGTGTATATCTGCTTTGCGCAGAAGCTGTACGCCCTGGCCGGGATCAACGCCTTCTTTGCCGTCATGAGCATTTACGGCTGGATCAACTGGGGGCTGAAGCGGGGAGAAGAAGGTGCCCTGAAGATCACCCGGCTTTCTCCGGCCTCCCTGATGCTGAATGGCGGCGCGGTGATCGTTTTCTTCGTGGTCCTGAGGATCCTGCTGGCAAAATTCACCGACAGCATCGTGCCTACCTGGGATGCCATCACCACGGCGCTGTATATTATAGGTATGTGGCTGCTGGCCCGGAAGAAGATCGAGAACTGGATCGCCTGGATCCTGGGCGACTCCATCTCCGTTTTTTTATTTGCTTACGAAAAGCTCTATTTCAGCAGCCTGCAGTTCTTTGTCTTCACAGTCATCGCCGTCCTCGGCTTTATCGAATGGCGTAAAAAACTCAAACCCCTAAACCCCTAAACCCTAAACCCTAAACCCAAAACCCTCTGATCAAAGTCGCCGTCACCGGCCCCGAATCCACCGGCAAATCCATGCTGGCGGAAGCGCTTGCAAAGCATTTCCGTACCGTCTGGGTTCCCGAATACGCCCGGGAATACATTGATCACCTCCACCGGCCCTATGTCCGGGAGGATATCCTGGAGATCGCGAAAGGTCAGCTGAGAAATGAGAAACGGCTGGAGAAGCAGGCGAAGGAATACCTTTTCTGCGACACCGAGCTCATCGTGACGAAGATCTGGAGCGAGTTCAAGTACGGCACCTGCGAACCCTGGATCCTGGAGCAGATCGAAAAGCACCGGTACGACGTCTACCTCCTCTGCTACATCGATCTCCCCTGGGAGAGTGACCCTCAGCGGGAGCATCCTCACCTGCGGGAGGAACTATTCAACCTTTACCTTCAGGAAATGCTGCAAAGGGATCTGCCCTTCGGGATAGTAGACGGATCAGGTGAAAAAAGATTGGACAACGCATTAAAGATTATAAAATCCATACTGTAATTCCATTATATTTACGAATTGGAAAAGAAGAACCAGGAGATAATTCCTTACTCCAACAATCCCAAAATACCTCCTGCCTCTTCTTTCCTGATTCTTAAATAACTCACATTCGTTTGGTAACTCCGTCTCCTGATCGTCCCAAAGTTCTTTTCTTCCCAAGATGGTATCCGCACGCCTATGATCCGATGCCTGGGCTCTTCATCCGGTATCAGGCAGAGGCCCTGGTGCCGTTTTGCGATGTGGCCGTGCTGTATGTTCATCCGGATGAAAAAGCCGTCAACAAATACGAGGTGGTGATCTCGGAGGAGCAGGGGGTTCATACGGTGAGAATATATTACCGCGTAAAAAGTGGAGACCTTGGTTCGCGTTTCGCGTTTCGCGTTTCGAACATCCTGCTTTTAAGGTACATCCGGTTCCTCGTTGCCTGCCGCAAAGGCTTCCGGGTCCTGCGGGAATTCCACCCCGACCTGGTCCATGTGCATGTGCTCACGCGCCACGGGGTGGTGGCATGGCTCCGGAAGACCTGCAGCGGAACCCCTTATGTGATCACAGAGCACTGGTCCAGGTACCTTCTGCAGAATAATACCTATAAAGGATTTTTCCGGAAAATATTCACCCGGATGGCGGTGAGAGGAGCGTCGGCGGTGGTCGCCGTTTCGCCGGCACTGAAAGAGGCCATGCAGGAGAACGGACTGGATCACAGGAACTTCAGGGTCATTCCGAATCCGGTGGAGACCGGGAAATTCAGGATCCTTGAGTCATCCCGGGAGAAGGAGGGGAGTACAAAAAAGATCCTGCATGTTTCCTGCTTCGACGACCGTTCCAAAAATATTTCAGGCTTCCTCAGGGTGC
>DATJQF010000032.1:0-14630 GCA_035505995.1 Bacteroidales bacterium | reverse complement strand
CTTCCTGTTTTTTCAGCTCTTTTTTTAATGATGAAACTGCCAAAACCCCGTAAATAAACATTCTGTCCGTTGATCATTGAATTCTTCAATGCCTCCATGAAGGATTCCACGGTTTGCTGTACGGTAACTTTCTCAATACCGGTTTTATTAGCAATTTCTGCTACAATTTCTGCCTTTGTCATTTTATTCTTACTTGTTTATATTGTTAATTATGAATGAATTTAATGTCTTTAAACGGGGGTGCAAATATATGATTTTTTTGAAATACAATAAAATATAAAAGAAATTTTTGAGAAAACATCCCTGCAGGCAGGAAAGGGACTTATTATTTTTGCGTTCTGATGAACCAGTGACCAATGACGAATGTCCAATGACCACGCGCATCCGCTTCCGGCAAATCCTGCTCCGTTGGTATCACGCGCATAAGCGCGATCTTCCGTTCCGGCACACCCGGGATCCATACCGGATCTGGATATCGGAAGTGATCTTCCAGCAAACGAGGATCGGGCAAGGCATCGATTATTACCGGAGATTCGTTAAGCGCTTCCCGGAGGTCCGCACCCTCGCAGCCGCCTCCGAACGGGAGGTGCTCGCGCTGTGGCAGGGGCTGGGGTATTATGCCCGGGCCCGGAACCTCCTGGCCGCCGCCCGGCAGATCGTTTCGGAGCATCACGGGAAGTTCCCCCGGGAATATGAAAAAATAAGGAAGCTTAAAGGGATCGGCGATTATTCCGCTGCCGCCATTGCTTCGGTTTCGTTCGGACTTCCTTACCCGGCCGTGGACGGGAATGTGATGAGGTTCCTGGCCCGGTATGCAGGAATGCCGCTCCCGGTGATGAGCACGCAGGGGAAGAAAGCCATCACGGAAATCGCCTCGGATCTGATGGACCGGAACCATCCGGGTGATTTCAACCAGGCCCTGATCGAAATGGGCGCACTGCAATGCATCCCGGCGAATCCGGATTGCGGGAAATGTCCCTTCCGGAAAAGCTGCTATGCTTTCACAATGGATCGGGTCGCGGCCCTTCCGGTCAGGGAAAAGTCAGCCGCACCGCGATCCCGGTATTTCAATTACCTGGTCATCTCTCACCAAGCGAATCCCGGGCCGTTCTACATCAGGCTCCGGGAGGACGACGATATCTGGAAGAACCTGTACGATTTTCCGTTGATCGAGACCCCTGCCGTGATCGCCCCGGAGAAGCTGACGGATACCCGCGAATGGAAAAAGATCTTCGGGAAAAGAAAAGCCGGGATCCTATCCGCCTCCGGTATCCACCGCCATGTGTTAAGCCACCAGGTGATCTTTGCCCGGTTCATCAAAGTCACTATTGACGGCCGGTCCCCGATGCCTTACCAGCTATGCAGGCCCGGACAGGTCCGGAAATTTCCGTTTCCCCGCCTGGTTGATAAATATTTGAATAATCCCGCCGGATAGGAATTTCTTTCCGGAAAATGTTTTTAATTTTGCCGCGCCATCAGCACCCAATACCATGGACGACGGACCTGATTTATCTAAGATTCTGAAAAAACTGCTATCCGCCAGGATGTAAAGGATACCGCCTCTGCGTTGCATTCTTCCGGGTAGCGGATAAAGGAAGGAGGCAACCATGACCCTACAGACCACTTTCTACCTGAGCCAGCTTCTCGGCAAAAAATTCATTTCGTTACAGGGGAATACGCTCGGAAAGATCAAGGATTTTTTCATCGACCTTTCTTCCGCCCCGGGGATTGAATCGGAACCTGTCAGGCCAAGGGTAGTGGCCGTCAGGGTGATCATCGGCAAGGAAGAGAAGATCTACGATTTCTCCTCGTTCGAAATAAAGAAATTCAGACGCTACCTCCAGGTGATCTGCCACGAGATCCAGGAGCTCAGCATCGACTCCTTTTCCTACGGGATGTGGCTGGGAGAAAATATCCTCGACAAGCAGATCGTCGATATCAACGGCCGGAAGCTGGTACGCGTAAATGACGTGAGAATGGTCATGATCCCTTCCGGCACCTATGCCATTGCCGTGGACGTGGGGATCCAGGGCCTGTTGCGGAGGATCGGGATCGAGCAGTACATCGAAACCCTGCTGGACCCCGTCGGCCTTCACATTCCGGGAAAGGTGATCCTCTGGGACGATATCCAGGCAGTGGATTTCGACAATTCCAGCATCAAGCTTTCCAAGTCTTTTTCCAAGCTGCATACGCTGCATCCCTCCGACCTGGCCGATATCATTGAAGACCTCGACAAGGCAACCCGGTCCACGATATTCGCCTCCCTGGATGAGGAGAAGGCGGCCGACGTGCTTGAAGAGCTGGAACCCAAGGCGCAGATCGATATTATCGAAAGCATGCCCATCGAGAAGGCGGCCGACGTACTGGAAAAAATGCCGGCCGACGAAGTTGCCGACCTGCTGGACGTCCTGGAGGAAGAAAAGGCCATCAAGCTGCTGGATGAAATGGAAAAGGAATCCTCCGAAGAGGTGCGGGAGCTGCTGGAGTATCCCGACAAGGTGGTGGGTTCCATCATGTCCACCGACTTTTACACCTTCCCGGAGGAGACGACCGTGGAGGAAGCCATTGCCGGGATCCGGAAAGAGAAGCCCGAGCCGTCGAACATCTATTCCATCTTTGTAACGGATAAGAACAACCGGCTGGTATCGGCCGTATCGCTGATGGAGCTGGTCGTTGCGGATCCGGTCCAGAAGCTGAAAAAGATCATGAAGAAGAACCCCGTCATGGTCTATGACCAGGATAAGGTCGACTCGCTGGCGGAGCTGGTCTCCAAGTACAACCTCCTCGCCGTGCCGGTGGTCAATAAGAACTTCGAAATGGAAGGTGTGGTGGTGGTGGAGGATATCGTCGAAGACCTCCTGAGCAAAAGAAAAACCACGTAAGCTTACCGCAGATCCGTTATGTCGTTCAAGCTCAGAAGAAGGCACATCTGGAGGAATATCGCCATATTCCTGGCGATCCTCGGCCCGGGCATCATCACCGGATCGGTGGACAACGATGCCGGCGGGATCACCACCTATTCGGTGGCCGGGGCGCTTTACGGGTACCGGCTGATCTGGACGCTCATCCCGGCCTTCATCGTGCTGGTGATCATCCAGGAGATGAATGCCCGCATGGGGATCGTGACCGGGAAGGGGCTGGCCGACCTCATCCGGGAGAATGCGGGGGTGAAGATCACCTTTTTTATTTTCATCGGCCTGCTGGTCGCGGATATCGGCAATACGACCACCGAATTTGCCGGGGTGGCAGGAAGCATGGATATCTTCGGCGTCAGCAAATATATCTCCGTGCCCGTGGTGGCAATATTGGTGTGGTTCCTGGTGGTGAAAGGAAGCTACAAGATCGCGGAAAGGATCTTCCTGGTCTTCAGCGCCGCCCTGCTGATGTATATCGTTTCCGCCCTGATGGGGAAACCCGACTGGCACCAGATCGGGCAGGCGATCGTCAGGCCGAAAGTCACGTATGATTACCGGTCCCTGGAAGTCGTGATCGGGATCATCGGGACCACTATCGCTCCGTGGATGCAGTTTTACATGCAGTCGACGGTAATCGAGAAAGGCTTAAAGATCAAGCATTATAAATACGTGGTGCTGGACATAGTCGTGGGCTGCATTGCGACGGTCGTCGTGGCGTTCTTTATCATGGTGGCATGCGCGTCCACCCTGCATCTGCATGGCATCGTCATCAATGAGGCCAAGGATGCCGCCATGGCGCTGGAGCCGCTGGCCGGGAGGATCTCGGAGCAGATCTTTGCCGCCGGACTGTTCGTGGCCTCGGTGTTTTCCGCTACGATCCTGCCGCTGGCCACGGCTTTTTACATCTGCGAAGCGTTCGGATTTGAAGCGGGCATCGATAAGAAATGGAAAGAAGCCCCGGAGTTCTTCACCCTGTACACCGGCATCATCCTGCTCGGCGTGATGATCATCCTGATCCCGGGCGCCCCCTTAATTGCCATCACCCTCTGGTCGCAGATCATCAACGGGATCCTGCTGCCGGTGGTTCTCGGCTGCATGATCATCCTGGTGAACAAGAAGAAGATCATGGGCAGTTATGTCAACAACCGCCTCCAGAACCTGATCGGGTGGACCTCCGTGGTGGTGCTGGTCGGGCTCTCCCTGGCCCTTATCGTGCTGCCCCTGCTCCACTAGGGATCCTTCCGTAAATGGCTTTTTTCGAGAAACCGGTCAGGAAGATCCCCCGGGAAAGCATGAACAGCATCATGGCCAGCCAGAGCCCGTTATTGCCGAGCGGTCCGTGCAGGAGATAATACGCGGGCAGGAAGATCACCGCCGTGATGATCACCATCGAATTCCTCATGGCGGCGGAAGCGGTCGCCCCCACATAGATCCCGTCCCAGAGGAAGGCGGCAAAGGTGAGCAAAGGCACCAGCGCTGTCCAGAACAGGTAAGGTGTTGCGGCTCCCAGGATCACGGGGTTATTCGTGAGAAGCCGCAGGATAAAAGGACCGCCCAAACCATACACCAGGGTGAAAGCTGCTGAAATGGAGATCCCCCACAGGAACAGTTTCCGGACGACCTTCACCAGGCTGCCCGGGTCCCTGGCCCCGATATACCGCCCGGTGAGCGCCTCCGCCGCATAAGCGAAGCCGTCCATGAAATACGAGAAGAAATAAAAGAACTGGAACAGCAGGGTATTCACGGCCAGGATCGTGTTCCCGGCAAAGGCCGACCGGGCGGTGAAGAAAGATAGGACAAAGATGAGGCACAGGGTCCGGATGAAGATATCCCGGTTCACCCGGATGAATTTTTTCATTTCGCTCCAGCGAAGGGCATCTTTCAGGTTCACCAGGTGCCCGAGCTTCTTGAAATACGGCCGGAGGAACAGCAGACCCAGCAGGATCCCGGTCGATTGGGAAAGTACATTGGCCAGGGCAATTCCGTCGGAGCGCCGGTGGAAGAGGAAGATCATGCCCAGGCTGAACAGGATGTTGAGTACGTTCACGGAGATCGAGATCGTCATGGGGATCCGGGCATTCTGCATCCCGATGAACCAGCCGGTCAGGGCATAGATGCACAGCGTGGCCGGTGCGGAATAGATCCGGATAAAGAAATACTCACGGGCCAGGGTTTCCACTTCCGGGCTTCCGTTGACCAACCGGAATGCCAGAAAAGCCACAGGTTTCTGGAGAAGGATCAGGAGAAGCCCTCCCGACAGGCCCGTGAACAGGGAGCGGACCAGGATCCTCATCGATTCCTGCAAATCACGGCTGCCGTATGCCTGCGCGGTGAACCCGCTCGTCCCCATCCGCAGAAACCCAAAACCCCAGAAGAGGAAATTGAAGATCATTCCCCCCACCGCGATCGCGCCCACATAGATCTCCGGCTTCAGGTGGCCCATCAGTCCCAGGTCGACCATGCCCAGCAGCGGGATCGTGATGTTGGTTATGATGTTGGGGATGGCCAGGGCCAGGATCTTCCGGTTCACAAAGGGCTTTTTTATTGTCCCTGCAAAAGTGGGAATTTCCGGGAAGTAAAAAAATTTTGCCCGGAACCTTTCACCTTTCGCGATTCGACCGATTAATAGCTGAAAATTACATGAACAGCCGTTCATTATTTTGTATTTTTGTTCACGGAGTATTTACTTAAAGAAAAACTGCAATGGCAACGGGAATCAACAAAGTGATCTTGATCGGAAATCTGGGAAAAGATCCCGATATCCAGAAATTTGACAACGGCGTGAAAAAGGCCTCGTTTTCGCTGGCCACCACGGAAACTTACAAGAACAAGGACGGGGAGAAGACGCAGCACACCGAATGGCACAACATCGTGTTGTGGAGGGGTCTGGCGGAAATTGCCGAGAACTACCTGAAAAAAGGAAGCACCATTTACCTGGAAGGAAAGATCCGTCGCAGGGACTGGGAAGACAAGGACGGACAGAAGAGGTATACCACCGATATCATCGGCGATTCGATGACCATGCTGGGCAGCGGACGAAGGGATTCTTCGGCCGGCGACGCCCCGGTATCCGTCAAAGAAGAGGGTGATAACGGAACCACCCCGCTTCCGGAGGATGATCTTCCTTTCTAAATGGCGAAATGGTGAAATGGTGAGATGGTGAAACGGCATCATCTCACCATCACACTATCTTATTACAGCTGGTTTTTTATGTTCACAAGATTCCTTCTTTTAGTAACCGTTGTATTTCTTCTCCTCTCTTCCTGCGGCGACAGTTACGTACCCAAGCCGGAAGGGTATTACCGCATCGATTTTCCCGCCAAGAAGTACCGTGAGGTGGATACACTGCTGCCTTTTACATTCGAGATACCCCAGTATGCAAAGATATTTCCAGACACCACTCCTCTTGCCGAGCCGTACTGGATCAACATCGCGTATGCTCCCTACCATGCCCAGCTTCACATCAGCTACAAAAAAATACAGGGCAACCTGAAGACCTACCTGGACGATGCCCACACACTGGTCCGGAAGCACATTCCCAAGGCCAATGCCATCGGTCAGCAGGAATATCTTAATCCCTCGGAAAAAGTTTACGGGCTGATTTTTACCATCAGCGGAACCGAAGCCGCCTCCCCGCTGCAGTTCTACCTGACCGACAGTACCTCCAATTTTGTCAGGGGGGCGCTGTATTTCGACCTGGTCCCCAACAACGACTCCCTGGCTCCGGTGATCGGTTTCCTGGAGCAGGACATCCGGCACATGATCAGCACCTTCCGCTGGAAAAAAAAGTAAGTCTTTGCCCCATAATCTCCGGTCACTATTACTATTTCTTTGCGGATGAAACGGTCCTCTGTAATGCTCCTTCTCTCTCTTATGCAATCCCTGCCTTTTCTCAATGAAAATGGCAAAACCCGTGGAACGAACAAGATCACTTTCAACCGCTTTGATCTTGCTCCGGGTATTTATAATTATGAGCTGACTGCTACTGATAAGAGGCGGGATGCCGGGAAGAGGGTTGTGATGGGATAAAGCCACGTTATTTTTTCGGATATTATTTTCCATACTTTCTTCGGATCCTTCGCGTTGGGGGATCAACCGGTATTTACCGGGATACTCTTTCGTATGAGATCAGAAAAAGGCTTCATTTTGTCCGAATTGATCTGTTTTATTCGGAAATTTGTACGGATGAATTTTTTTAAACATACCTGCTGATGAAAAAGCTGATTCTTACCCTTGCACTTGCTATATACTGCATTTCGCTCTTTGCCCAAAAAGAAACTTACACTCAGGTCAGGATCCGGGTGAATGATCAGGGGATCGCCACCCTGGCCCGCCTGGGCATCCCGGTGGATGAAGGAGTGTATAAGCGAAATGCTTTCCTTACTACGATCCTTTCGTCCGGAGAGCTGGAAAAGGTGAAAAGGGCGGGATTTTCCTGCGAGGTATTGCAGGAGGATTATTCCCGGTTCATTGAAGAACGCAATAACCGCGAAAAGGATCTGGTCCGGGAGATCAATGCCCACAAGCTGAAGTACGGCACAGGTTCTATCTACTCCGTCCCGAACGGATTTCACCTGGGCTCCATGGGCGGATTTTATACCCCGGACGAGGTCCTGCAGGAACTCGACAGCCTGCATCTGAAATATCCCAACCTCGTATCAGCAAGGCAGAAGCTGGAGGACCAGCAAACCATCAACGGTCACTATCTGTATTATGTAAAGATCTCGGATAACCCGAACTCGAATGAGAACGAGCCGAAGGTATTTTACAATGCCCTGATCCATGCCCGCGAGCCGGAAGCGATGCAGCAGCTCTTTTTTTACTTCAACTGGCTCCTCGAACATTACAACACCGATGCGGAGGCGAAATACCTGATCGACAACCTGGAGC
Source organism: Bacteroidales bacterium (assembly GCA_035505995.1). Lineage (GTDB taxonomy): Bacteria > Bacteroidota > Bacteroidia > Bacteroidales > FEN-979 > DATJQF01. The sequence goes on along the minus strand of DATJQF010000032.1, from coordinate 6,825 downwards.
TCTATTTCTGCCCGATCGTGAACCCCGACGGTTATGCCTACAATTATTCCACCAGTCCGGGAGGAGGGGGGATGTGGCGGAAGAACCGCAGAGACAACGGCGACGGCTCTTTCGGAGTCGACCTGAACCGGAATTTCGGATATATGTGGGGGTATGACGATGTCGGGTCCTCCCCGTATCCCCCCGACGATACCTACCGGGGCGCTTCCGCCTTTTCGGAAGCGGAAACCCAGGTGATGAGGGATTTTTCGGAACAGAAAGGATTCAAGATCGCCCTGAACGATCATACGTACGCAGATCTATTCCTGTATCCCTGGAGCTATATCGCCCAGGATACCCCCGACAGCAATTATTTCCGGAACTTCAGCCGGGTGATGACCGAGCAGAACCGTTATCCCTACGGGGTGCCCGGCGCCCTGCTTTATACCACCAACGGGGACTCCAACGACTGGATGTACGGGGACCAGACCGACAAGCCGAAGGTGTATGCCTTCACCCCGGAGATCGGGACGGAGACCGACGGTTTCTGGCCGGATCCCAGCCGGATCATCCCGCTGGCCCAGCGGATGATGTGGATGAACCTGCGGGCGGCGCACCTGGCGCTGGTATATGCGGAAGCAACGGACCAGTCCCCGGTGATCATTCCCGACAAGACAGGCTATTTCAGGTACCAGCTGGAACGATACGGTCTGGATTATACCGGCACGTACACCGTTTCGATCATCCCCCTGGATGCACATATTATTTCCACCGGGCCGGCAAAGGATTTTACCTTCATGCCGATCTTCCACCCCGCCACGGATTCCGTTTCCTATACCCTGGACCCGGACATACAACCCGGAACCCGGTTCAGCTATCTGCTGAATGTTTATGACGGTCACTGCAACCACGCCGATACCGTCGTGAAATATTTCGGTCCCCCGCTGGTCGTCTTCACCGACAGCTGCAACAACATGAACAACTGGACTTCGGGTAAATGGAATGTGACCTCAAACTATTTCCATTCATCGCCCGGCTCCCTCACCGATTCCCCGAACGGCAACTACAGCGGGAATGAAAATAATACGATCACCACCAAAATAGGGGTATCGCTGGTTAATTCCCCCGTGGCCGTGGTCGAGTTCTGGGGAAGATGGGAAACGGAATATGGTTACGACTATGTGCAGTTCAAATATACTCCCGACAACGGGGTGAACTGGTACCCGCTTATGGGGAATAATACCCGGGAAGGAAATGGCTATGAAGCCATGGGGGAACCCGTATATGACGGAATCCAGGACGGCTGGGTCTTTGAAAGGAATGTGATCCCGGCCGATACCGGGACCTCCATGAAATTCCGGTTCGTGCTGAAGAGCGATCCGTATACGAATTACGACGGCTATTATTTCGACGACTTTAAAGTGACCGTCGTGGATATGTCCTCCTTATCCGTGCCCGCGCTGACCCGGCCACCCTGGTCCCTTTCGGATCCGGTTCCCAATCCGGCCGGGGATGAAGCCACCGTTTATTTCACTATTCCCGGACAGGTCTCCGGCAGGCTGGTGCTCACAGACCTTAGGGGCAGGGAGGCGCGATCCTGGGAAATTGACGGGAGCAACACGTTTGTGAAAATGGACCTGGCAGGGCTTTCTCCCGGGATCTATTTTTACCGAATCGAGACTGGCTCCGGAGAATCCGGAGTGAAAAAAATGATCATCCGGTAATCATGTAAAAAAAAGGGAGGCGCTATGATAGAATCGATCAAATTTGACAATGTAGTATGGTCGCACATCATACGCCCGACCGAAGAGGATCTGCAGGCCCTGAAGGATTATTACCACTTTCATCCCCTCGACCTGGAGGATTGCCGGAGCCCGTTCAACCTGCGCCCGAAAATAGACGTTTACGATGATTATTATTTCCTGATCCTTCATTTCCCGACTTTCGACGCGACCGGGACTTTCCTGGACATCCGGGAGATCAAGATCTTCTGGGGCAAGGATTACCTGATCACGATCGGGAGATCGCACTGGATCGTCAAGGAGATCTTTACCCAGGAGAAGAAGGACAGCGAAGCAGGCAAGAAACTGCCGGTCAACAGCAGCGACGCCCTGTTATACCGGATCCTGGAATACCTGATGGGGGATACTTCGGTCCTGGTGGAAAAGATCAATAAGAACGTGGAAGCCTGCGGGAAACTCCTGTTCAGCCGGCATGCGGAAAAGACCATCGAGAAATTCTCGGTCACCCGGAAAAATGTGATCCTGCTCAACACCATGTTCAAGCCCCAGCTGGCCTTGTTCAACAAGCTGCAGATCGGGGCCGTGAAGGGTTTTGCAGAGAATATGGAAGAATACTGGGGGAACATCCTGGATGCCTACCAGCGGGTATGGGACATCGTGGAAGATGCCGGCGAGCTGATCAAAGGGTATTCGATGACCTTCGATTCGCTGCAGGTGAACAAGACCAATGAAGTGATCAAGATCCTGACCCTGGTCTCCTCCATCCTTCTTCCCCTTACTTTCATTGCCAGCATGTACGGGATGAATATCGACCTTCCCATCCAGCATAACCCGAGGTCGTTCATCATCCTCTGTGCCGTGATGGTGGCTATTGCAATAGGGATGGTAATTTATTTCAAGATCCGGAAGTGGATGTGAAGTTACCGTCGCGGTTCATCACATCGATCTGGCGCTGGATCGATTCTTCGTGGACCGCCTCCAGCAGGCGCAGGATGAATTCCCGGCTGAGGCCCAGCTTTTCTCCCGTTTTAACCCGCTCGCGGATGATCTGGCTCCAGCGCTTGAGCTGCAGGATGGTGATGTTGTTCTCTTTTTTATAGTACCCGATCTCTTCCACGATATTCATCCGGCGGGCCAGGATATCGATCAGCTCCTCGTCGAGCTTGTCGATCTCCGAGCGCAGCTCCTCCAGCTTGTTCTCGAATTCGAGGTTCCCGTATTCTTCCCGGATCACCAGGGACCGGATCAGTCCGCTGAGCTGGGCGGGTGTGATCTGCTGCTCCCGGTCGGTCAGTGCTTTTTCCGGATGATCATGCACTTCGATCATCAGCCCGTTCATTTCCAGGTCGAGTGCCCGTTGCGAAACTCCCAGCAAAAGCCCCGTCTCCCCGCAGATATGGCTCGGGTCGGCCAGCACCGGCAGTTCGGGATGCAGGCTCTTCAGCTCGATGGGGATCTCCCACATGGGAGCATTGCGGTAAGGCCCTCGGTTGAAGAAGGAGAAACCGCGGTGAATGGCAATCAGCCGGCGGATACCCGCCTGGTTGATCCGTTCCAGCGCGCCGAGCCAGATCCGGATATCGGGATTCAGCGGGTTTTTCACCATGACCGGGATATCGATGCCGGTCAGCGCTTCCGCGATCTCCTGGACCGAAAAGGGGTTCACAACGGTCCGCGCACCGATCCACAGGATATCCACCCCGTGATCGAGGGCCTCGTGCACATGCTGAGGACTGGCAACTTCCACCGTGGTCAGCAGGCCGGTTTCCTGCTTGACCTCTTTCAGCCACTTCAGCCCGGTCTTGCCTACTCCCTCGAATCCGCTGGGCCGGGTCCTGGGCTTCCAGATGCCCGACCGGAAGACCCTCACCTGGGGGATCTTTGCCAGTTCCCGGGCCGTAGCCAGCACCTGCTCCCGGCTTTCCGCGCTGCAGGGACCCGCGATGATCAGCGGCAACTCCCTGGCCGGAAGCCAGGAACTGAGAGGCTGGATATTAAGTTGAGGACTCATGAAGTGGGTAAATTCCTTACAAAATTACCGATCCCAGCGGAAGATCAGCTTCCAGCAATTGATAATGACTGAGAGAGCGGAGCCCGCCATGCCGATGATAAAGAAGACCGGCAGGAAAGTATCCATCCAGGTCCAGCCTGGAACCTGTGAAAAATCGAAGGGATACAAATAATACAGCATGATCAGGGTAATAAAGGCAGCGATACCCATCAGGATCTTCCCCACGTACCTCATCCAGCGGAATTCCAGGATGAGCATCAGCAGGTTGGCCCCCAGGTGCACCGCGATGCTGGCGTTCAGCACCCAGAGGATCACCATATACTTGCCGTTGATGAATTCCCAGTGCCATTGCGGGATCTTATTGACGATGTACAGGAAAAAGATATTCCACAGGATCGCCCAGATATATTCCCAGCGGCGGGGAGGTCTCTCATCCCATTTCCGGTATCTCCTGGAGTATTTTTCAAAACGCCCGGATGAGCGGGGGGTCGGAGCGGCAGGTTCTTCGTATGACATGGATATATGATTTTATCGTAAAAATAAAAAAACTGCTTTAATTTTGCCTGCAAACCAGTTAATTTATGGAGGAAAGCCGAACCAGGATAGCCGACCTGCTTTCTGCTGCGGAATTCGGAAAAGAGGTGATGGTCCGGGGATGGGTCCGTACCAAAAGAGGGAATAAGCAGATCAGCTTTATTGCCGTAAATGACGGTTCCGTCATCCACAATATCCAGGTGGTGGCGGAAATATCGGCTTTCAGCGAAGAGCTGATGAAGCAGATCACCACGGGTTCCTGCATCGCCGTGAAAGGAGTGCTCGTGAAGTCACCCGCTTCCGGACAGCCGGTCGAGATCCAGGCCAGAGAGATCCAGCTCTACGGGACGGCTGATCCCGAAAGTTATCCCTTGCAGAAAAAAGGCCACTCGCTCGAGTTCCTCCGGGAGATCGCCCACCTGCGGCCCCGCACGAACACCTTTGGCGCCGTGCTGCGGATCCGGCATGCGATGGCATTTGCGATCCATCAGTATTTCAACGACCACGGATTTTATTACCTGCATACCCCCCTCATCACGGGCTCGGATGCGGAAGGAGCCGGCGAGCTGTTCCGCGTATCCGTTTTGGATCCCAAGGATCCGCCGCTTAAAGAAGACGGTACCGTGGATTTCGGGGCGGATTTCTTCGGGAAGGAAACCAAGCTCACCGTTTCCGGTCAGCTGGAAGCCGAATTGGGGGCAATGGCCTTATCGAGGGTTTATACCTTCGGGCCTACCTTCCGCGCCGAGAATTCCAATACTCCCCGTCACCTGGCCGAATTCTGGATGGTGGAGCCGGAGATGGCCTTCTTTGACATTCACGATAACATGGACCTGGCGGAAGAGCTTTCGAAGCACCTGCTGCAATATGCACTGGATAACTGCCTGCCCGACCTGGAATTCCTTCAGAAGATGTATGACGAAGAATTGATCGGGCGGTTAAGAGACATTATCGGCAGCCGTTTCGAGCGGATCACCTATACACAGGCCATCGAGGTGCTGCTTTCATCCGGGCAGTCCTGGGAATATCCTGTGAGCTGGGGAGCCGACCTGCAGGCAGAGCATGAAAGGTATCTCGTGGAGATACACTACAAAAAGCCGGTCATGATCACCGATTACCCGAAGGATATCAAGGCCTTTTACATGAAGCTCAACGCTGATGGGAAGACCGTTCGCGCCCTGGATGTACTGTTTCCCCGGATCGGCGAGATCATCGGCGGATCGCAGCGCGAGGAGGACCTGGAAGCGCTGACCCGGCGCATCCGGGAGATGAAGATCCCCGAAAAGGATATCTGGTGGTACCTGGAGACCCGTAAATTCGGAACGGCTCCCCACAGCGGGTTCGGACTGGGCTTTGAGCGCCTGATCCAGCTGGTCACGGGCATGAGCAACATCCGGGATGTGATCCCCTTCCCCCGCACACCCAGGAATGCGGAATTCTGATTTTCCTGCGATTTATTTCAGGCTGTTCACATAAGCCACGGAATCCCTGATCAATCGGGCCCATTCGACTGAATGTGCTGCAGGGATCTGAACCCATTCCTTCATCGGGCGGTTGTCCATAGGCTCAAAGAATTTTGCACCCTGCAGGAGCAGGGCTTTTTCCAGCTCTTGTTTGGGAAGTTTCACCACCAGATCATCTTTCCAAAGCATGGCGGCAGCTTTTCCTCCGGGAGTTTTCAGGCATAAGGAACCGAACATTTTTCCTTCCTTCACACCGGGAACCTCTTTCCCGATTTTCAAAAACAGTGCTTCAGCCCTGGACATACAGAAGACTTTATAAGGACGAAGATATACTATAACGCTGCCCCTAAGTTAAAGTAAAAGACCTCCAAGGAAAAATATTTGTACCCCACACCTTTCACCTTTAAGAGTTAAGCCGATTAAGACATGATGGTTCAACCCCTTCAGGGTTGCCGGGTAAGCTGTTCTTCGACTTTTTATTGATGTTGGACCCCTTCGGGTGTCATTTTGTACGTCAGCAGGGAAAAAATCACCCAAGCCCGAAGGGCTTGAACATCAATAAAAAAGAAGCCAAAAAAACCCCTCAACCCCAGCGGGGTTGAATATCAAAAATAATATGGGAAGCTACCGACAAATCCTCTATCACCTTGTCATCAGCACAAGATGCCGAAAATATGCCCTCACAGAAAAAAACAAAGCAGGGCTCTTCAAGTACATGACCGGGATCGTACAGCATAACCAATGTCATTTGTACCGGATCAACGGAGTGAATGATCACATTCACCTCCTAACGGACCTTCATCCCACGGTGCCACTTGCCGATCTTATCAAGGATATAAAGCTTGCCTCTTCACAATGGATGAAGAAATCAGGGCAATTCTCTGCTTTTGAAGGGTGGGCGGAGGGATACGGGGCATTTACCTATGCATATCGCGACAAAGAAAAAATCATGAATTACATCAATAACCAAGAAGTACATCACGGTAAGAAGACATCCAGGGAAGAATTCTGTGATTTACTGGTTGAGGCTGGTGTTGATTACAAGGAAAGGTTTTTACCTTAAGCAGAGTTCAACCCCTTCGGGGTTGTGAAGTTA
>DATJQF010000031.1:0-7203 GCA_035505995.1 Bacteroidales bacterium | reverse complement strand
GATGAAAAAGCTGGCGCGCGAGCTCGGCGCCGACCGGCTGGAGATCAAATCGGCGCAGTTCTATGATTTTGAGCTTGGGCACCCGCTGATGCCCGAAGGGAAGAAATATAATCGATACCGGATACGAGTCAACGGGTCACTACGGCACCACGGCGCCACAGCACCATCGTACACGATCAAAAACCGCCTCCCCGACCACTGCCTCCGCATGTGGACCTCCTGTGCGATCACCTGGGAGGGAACCGTAGTTCCCTGCTGCTTCGATAAGGATGCGGCTTACCCGATGGGAAATATCCGGGATCAGGATTTCAAAGGAATCTGGAGAAGCGGGGAATACAGCCAATTCCGTCAGAGGATCCTCTCCGACCGTAAAAGCATCGATATTTGCCGGAATTGTACCAGCGGGATGGGACTGGGCAGAATAATTTAAAATCAAAAAGAGGAATCATGGGGTATTTTAGATGTAGGTCGCATTTGCGGGTAAGTGTATTAAGCCTTCTTGCCGGAATCTCACTGACATTGTTCGGTCAGGAAGTCAGGACGGCGACAAGGGTGAACGGATCGGTGTCCGTCTATACCCTGTCCAACAATAAGGTGACCTGTACTATTTGTATTTCCTCCGGGATCCTCTCCTCGGATACTCTTTCCGGAGATCCCCAATGGCTTGAGGGGAACCGGTGCCCCCCTTTCCGGGTGGTCACTTCCGCGGGATTCGGGCTGCAGCTGGTATGGACCGACTGGCAGGCGCCCCATGCGGACGGCAATGCTGAAAACCCGGTCATACTGGGAAACGAGGATTTTAAGCTGACTTCAGGGAATTTCAACGCCCTCCCGGATGGTGCCTCCGAGCTCGTCCTGGATTTCAACGGCACGGATGCGCCTTACAATCCCCTGCTCCTGAAGATCACCTATCATCTCGATCCGGACGCATTCTTTATCAGAAGGAAGATCGCGGTTTATGATACGGCTTTCGGACACCATTACCTCGACCGGATCATTTCACGGAGCGGGAAAATACAAGGGTATCTCAACGGCATCCCGGTGCCGGGAGACGTATTCAAGAACGGGGGCTTTGGTCAGCCGGCAGCCGCGGGGTTCGGACAGGGGGGCGTATTCTTCGGGCTGGAATATCCGGCAGCAACCAACCTGCTGGAAAAGGATGGCTCCGGGAATCTTGACCTCAGCTGCTTCCAGGAATTCGGGACCCGGGTGCAAAAAGAGCCGGTGGAAAGCGAATGGGTTGCGGAAGGGTTGGTTCCGGGCTCATCCATCAGGGAATGGTTCTTCCGGTATCTGGATTACGTCCGGGTAGCGCCGGCGCGTCCCTATGTCCTGTACAACAGCTGGTACGATCTCCGCTCCCCGGAATACCCGCATGTTGAACCGGCCCATGTCATGAATGAACAAAATGTCCTCGGCATCATCGGCCTCTTCAGGAAGAACATGATCGAAAAGCATCACATTCCCCTCGATGCCTTCGTGCTCGACGACGGGTGGGATGTGTATGAGAGCGACTGGGTGTTGCGTCCGGAAACCTTTCCTCACGGACTGAAACCCATCGCCGATACTCTTCAAAAGCTGGGCACCGGACTGGGTATCTGGCTCGGACCGACCGGCGGATATTCGTTCCGGATGAAACGGGTCGACTGGATGGCAGCGCACGGCTATGAAACGGTGGGAACCAACCGCGACAACAAAATGCTGTGTCTGGCGGGGAAGAATTATTCGGCTCTGTTCCGGAAGCGGGTGACCGGTCTGGTAAGCGAAAGCGGAGTGTCTTATTTTAAATGGGACGGGATCCAGTTCTCCTGCAGTGAGCCGGACCACGGGCACCCCGTGGGCATTTATTCCCGGAGGGCGGTGATGGAATCGGTGATCGATAAATGCCTGGCGGTCCGGAAGGTCAACCCGAAGGTGTATCTGAATATTACTTCCGGCACCTGGCTCAGTCCCTGGTGGCTGAAGTACGCCAACACGATCTGGATGCAGGGCGAGGATTACGGGTATGCGAATATTCCTTCCATCCACCCGCGGGATGCCGCCATGACCTATAAGGACCTGGTGCTGTATGACGACCTGGTGACCCATGATCTCTGGTTCCCAGTATCCAACCTGATGACCCACGGGATCATCAAGGGGAACCTGGAACGGCTCGGAGGGGAAGACGATCCGCTGGATAAATTCACCAATGATGCCGTGTTCTACGTCGCACGCGGGATCTCCATGTATGAGCTGTATATCTCCCCCGATCTCCTGAACGGGAAGGAATGGGATGCGATCGGTGATGCGATCGCGTGGGCGAAAGACCGGTTCGATATTCTCTCCGGGACCTCGATGGTCGGAGGACCCGTGGGAGACGGGAAAAGTTACGGGTATCTTCATTTCAAGGGGAACCGCGGGATCATTGCAGCCCGGAACCCGGTCATCGGCAGTTCGGTCCTCACCGTGGATCTCTCCCCTTCCATGGGATTTGACCCGGGTGCGGCGAACCTGGTGCTGGAGAAAGTCTATCCGTATCACTGGATCTCCCCGAACCTCTACGCTGCCGGTAACACCCTGACCCTTCCTCTCGGGGGATTTGAGACCGCCATTTACGAGATCTATCCCCTCTCCGAAGCAACGGAACCGCTCGTAGCCGGAGCAAAGTTCGACATCGTTGGAAAAGCTCCGGATAGTTACTCGATCACCATCTACGATCATCCGCTGGGGATCAAGGTCCTGAACCCGGAGATCATCAGGACGAGCAACCTGGGACCTACCGAAGGATCCGGCAATGAAACGGCGGGTGCTGCACTTCCTGAACCCCTTGTAAAAAACGGGAAGAACCTGTGCATAATCACCCAGGGCCTGCATCCGGACCCGAAGGTCAGGGAAGCCCGGTTCGCCCTTCTGCTTGAACCCACGCAGGAGAAGGACTTGCCGGATCATCCGAACGTGACATTCATCATTAACGGGAAGGAAGTCAAGCCCTTCGTGGAGGAGTCAAAAGGCAAATGGACCTGGTGCTCCGCTATTCTGGATCCGGGGACGGATAAAGTGGAGATCCGCCTGGAAAATACATCCGGAAACCCGAACTGGAAAGGTACGGCAGAGCTATGGCTGATCAGCCGGGTGGAAGAAAAAGGAGAAACGCTCATGTTCACCACCATAAAGCAGATGCCCTCCCGTCCCATGCTGCCCATGCCCTTCGGGCCGGGGATCGAAGAAAAAACAGATTGTTTGGGGAAGATAGTCGTGGAAGTGAAATAACCATGGGTTAACGCGGACAGTGGGGCATAGTTAAGTTGGTGGGGCCGGTGTTAAATTTTATTCGTAATCCATAATCCGTAATCCATAATCCGTAATCCGTAATTATTATGTTGTTAGAGGCTTGCGTCAATAGTGCGGAATCCGCGATCGAGGCCCAGAATGGCGGCGCCGACCGGGTGGAGCTTTGCGAGAACATGCCGCACGGCGGTTGTACTCCTTCCCTGGGAACGATCCGGGTTGCCCGGAAGAGCTTACATATAGGTCTGTTTGTCATGATCCGCCCCAGGGGCGCCGATTTTCTCTATTCGGACCCGGAGTTTGATATCATGCAGGAAGATATCCGGGCGGCAAAGAACGCCGGAGCCGACGGGGTGGTCTTCGGCATCCTGAGACCGGACGGGACCGTTGATAAAGAAAGGATGGGGCTGCTTTCGAACCTGGCCCGCCCGATGGGGATCACCTGCCACCGGGCCTTCGACATGACCCGGGATCCGTTCGAAGCGCTGGAAGACCTGATATCGCTGGGCATCGACCGCATCCTCACCTCCGGTCAGAGCGACAGCGCCCTGGAAGGGGCTCCCCTGATCCGAAAGCTGATCGGGCAGGCGAACGGACGGATCATCGTCATGCCGGGACACGGCATCAAGGAGCATAACCTGGAAGAAGCCGTTAAGGAAACCGGGGCCGGTGAATACCATGTATATCTCGTGAAGGATCAGAAAAGCCGTATGATGTTCGCCCGAAATGAGGTAAAAATGGGTAACCCGGACCTTTCGGAATATGACAGGACCCTGGTTGATTCCGGCAAAATCCGTATCGCCAGAAATATTCTTGACCGGTTATCAAAAAAGTAATCCTATGAACAGAATAAAATTTTTGCTGCTTCGCCACTTCACTACTTCGCTGTTTATACTGTTTGCAGCCATCTCTCGTCCGCAGTCCCCCAACGACTGGGAGAATCAGAAGCTCACCGGCATCAATAACGAGCCTCCCCATGCCACCTTCCTGCCTTTCTCCACCCCGGAAGATGCGTTGAAGAATGACCCGGCTGCCTGTCCGTGGAGGATGTCCCTGAACGGCACCTGGAAATTCCGGTGGTCGGAAAACCCGGATGCCAGGCCGGCCGATTTTTACAAAGATGATTTTGATGTCACTACCTGGAAGGATATTGCCGTTCCGTCGACGATCGAAGTGCAGGGATTCGGGTACCCGATCTATGTCAATACGACCTACGAGTTCAGGAATCTCATGAAACCGGATCCTCCCCATGTCCCGCACAATTACAACCCGGTAGGATCCTATCGAAGGGATTTTGAGATCCCGGATGCCTGGAAAGGACGACAGGTATTCCTGGTCTTCGGGGCGGTCAAATCATTCTGCTACGTTTACCTCAACGGTCAGCGCATCGGGATGGGAAAAGACGCCAAGACCCCGGTGGAATTCGACATTACCCGGTATCTCCGCCCCGGCAAAAACACCCTGGGAGTGGAGGTTTTCCGCTGGTCGGACGGGACATACCTGGAATGCCAGGACATGTGGAGGATGTCGGGCATCAACCGCGACGTATTCCTCTACTCCACGCCCCGGGTCAGGATCCGTGATTTTTTTGCACGCGGAGACCTGTTTTCCGGTTATACCCATGGTTTTCTGCGGGTGCGGGCGATCGTACAAACCCTTCCCGGCATCGTCCTGCCCCTGCATGCGGAATGGGAGCTGACGGCGGACCTGTACGGCTCGGAGGATCCCGGGTCGCTGATCGGCACCGAATCCGTCCGGTTCGTCCCGCCGGTAAGGGATGAAGACACCCTGTTGCTGGAGAGGCCGGTCCCTTATGTAAAGAAATGGAGCGCGGAATATCCCAATCTGTACCGTCTCGTTCTGATCGTAAAGGACGAGAAAGGGAACATTGTTGAAACGACCGGGTGCCGGCTGGGTTTCCGGAGTTCCGAGATCCGGAACGGGCAGTTCTTCGTGAACGGGGTCCCGGTGACGATCAAGGGGGTGGACCGGCATGAGCATGATCCCGAGACCGGACATGTGATATCAAAGGAGCTGATGCTGCAGGATATCCGGCTGATGAAAGAAGCCAACATCAATGCCGTCCGTACCTGCCATTATCCTGATGATCCTTACTGGTACGACCTGTGCGACGAATACGGAATCTATGTGATCGATGAAGCCAACATCGAGTCGCATGGCATGGGCTACGATCCGGACCGGACGCTGGGGAATAATCCTGATTGGCTGGCTGCCCACATGAACCGGACGATGCGCCTGGTTGAGCGCGACAAAAACCACCCCTGCGTGATCATCTGGTCGCTGGGGAACGAGGCCGGCAATGGGTGCAATTTTGTAGCCACCTACGACTGGATCAAGCACCGCGATCCTTCCCGGCCGGTGCAGTATGAGCGGGCCGAGATGAACTATAACACCGATATCTACTGCCCCATGTACCCGAACACGGAGGATCTGAGATGGTACGGCTATACGAAGCAGCTTCGTCCGCTGATCATGTGCGAATATGCCCATGCGATGGGGAACAGCACGGGGAATTTGCAGGACGACTGGGATGTGATCGAAAAATATCCGCAGCTCCAGGGAGGCTGTATATGGGACTGGGTGGACCAGGGACTGTTGAAGAAAAACGACAAGGGACGGGATATCTTTGCTTTCGGCGGCGATTACGGTCCCACGGACGTGCCCAGCGATGGCAATTTCAACTGCAACGGGCTGGTTGCGCCCGACCGGATCCCTCACCCGGGATACTATGAAGTCCAAAAGGTTTACCAGTATGTGGGGTTTCGTCTGGAAGATGCGAGCGTCCCCTCGGTGCGGGTAAAGAACAAGTATGATTTTTATGACCTTGCAGGAACGGATCTGCATTGGACAGTCAGTGAAGACGGGAACGTGATTGCTTCCGGAACTTTTCCTCCTTTCCGGCTTTCCCCGAAAACAGATACCCTGCTCCCGGTTCCGTTCGATAAAAAGCTCATGGGTCACGGCAAAGAATATTTCCTGGCCGTTTACCTTAAAACGGCAGTTCCGCTGGGGATCCTGAAGGAGAATGAGATCCTTGCCAGGGAGCAATTTCAGTTGCCTTACAATGGTAAGGGGATCGCCCCTCCCGACGTTTCCGTTCCCACTCTCAGCCTGGAAGCGAAAAAGAAGGAGATCAGCATCACCGGGGAAGGTTTCTCGATGATCTTCAACCCATCGAACGGGATGCTCACCTCGCTGATCTACGACAACGCCGAATGCCTGCGGAGCGGACCGGTGCCTGATTTCAGAAGGGCTCCCACCGACAACGACGTGGGAAACCGCATGCCGAAGAGGTGCCAGCCCTGGTTCGATGCCAGCGAAAAAAGGGTGGTCCGGTCGGTTACGGCCGTTAAGACGGCCTATAACCAGGCCAGGGTCACGGTCACCTGGGAGCTTCCGGATGTCTCCTCGACGGAAACCGTCGAATACACGGTCAACGGGAACGGGGAGATCCATATCGCCGCCAGGATGATCCCCGGGAAAAACGATCTCCCGGAATTGCCCCGCTTCGGGATGAACCTGGAGATCACCGGCAACCTGGATAAGGTAGCCTGGTTTGGCCGGGGACCGATGGAGAATTATTGCGACCGGAAGACCGCTGCATTTGTCGACCGGTACCAGTTCAACGTGAGCGAGCAGGAGATCCCCTACGTTCGCGCCCAGGAGTATGGCTACCGGACCGATGTCCGCTGGCTGACGCTGTCGGACAAGGATGGAACAGGCCTGCAGATCACGGCGGATTCGCTGGTCAGCTTCAGCGCGCTGCCTTATACTTACGACGACCTGAAAGGGTTTACGCGCGGGGGGAAGCATCCCGGCGACCTGGATAAGGAGAGCTTCGTCAATCTTAATGTAGACTACGGACAGATGGGAGTAGGCGGCGACGATAGCTGGGGAGCGCGGACGCATTCGGAA
>DATJQF010000030.1:0-12250 GCA_035505995.1 Bacteroidales bacterium | reverse complement strand
AGGTCGGACACTTTGATAATTCTTTAGCTGAACTATTTTTAAGGAAATAAATGTCTCCCGAAGTTCTTTGAGTGCTATTTTCATTTTATGGATGAAATCATTGACCGATTCAGCACTCCTTGCTTCACCATAATTCAGGGCTGGCGATAGTCCTGACCGGATCAGTTGCCCGGAAAGATATTTTCCACACATTGAGACTGGCAATGATTCTACGAGATCTGAAATTCTGACGGCAAATCTTACCAGCCGTTCTTCCAGATCAAATTTTCCGGTTCCGTTCATATTTCCTGATTCGTTGATCGTTATTCGATTGTTCAAAAAACCTTTCGTTAATCGGAAAAAATCAAAAAGGTGAAACACCCGAAGTAAATTTTTAACCATGAGATGGTAAATGAATGCTCGATGATCAAAACGACTCTGCACAGGGCAAATCGTATCTTTGCACCATGTCTCTGCCCCGCATCGCTTTTCATCATTTCGGCTGCAAGGTCAACTTTGCGGAAGCCTCGGCCCTGTCGAGGCAATTCATCGAAAAAGGATACTCCGTCGTGGATTTTCATGATCCGGCGGAGATCTATGTTATCAGCACCTGCGTAGTGACCGCAGTGGCCGAAAAAAAATGCAGGGCGGCGATCCGGCAGGCCCACCGGATGAACCCCGGCGCAAAAATCGCCGTGATCGGGTGCTTCCCGGAACTAAAGCACGAAGAGATCGAAAAAATGGACGGGGTGAGCGTCGTACTGGGACATACCGACAAATTCAATCTCCTGGAGGAGATCGGGAGATCCGGTCCAGGGAACGCTGTTCCCAACCCCGTGGAGCTTAACAAAAAGGATACTTTCATTCCATCGTATTCCTACGGCGACCGCACCCGGTCCTTCCTGAAGATCCAGGACGGCTGTGACTACTACTGCGCTTACTGCACGATCCCGCTGGCCCGGGGTCACAGCCGGAGCGATACGGTCGCGAACGTGACCCGGAACGTCCGGGAGATCATAAAAACCGGTATCCGGGAGATCGTGCTCACCGGGGTCAATATCGGGGATTTTGGCCGTCAGCATAATGAAACCCTCCTGCAGCTGCTGAACGAAATTGCGGTCATTCCCGGGGTCCCCAGGATCCGTCTTTCTTCCATCGAACCGGACCTGCTGAAAGACGGGATCATCGAGCGGATGGCCTCTCCCGGGCCCTTCATGCCCCATTTCCACATCCCCCTGCAGTCGGGCTCCGACCGGGTGCTGCAGGCCATGAAGCGCAGGTACCGCCGGGACCTGTATGCCGACCGCATAAAAAAGATCCGGTCCCTCCTGCCTGATGCCTGCATTGCCGCTGATGTAATAGCCGGTTTCCCGGGGGAGACCGGGGAGGAGTTCCTCGATTCCCTCTCGTTCTGTGAAAGCCTGGATCTCTCGTATATGCATGTATTCACCTACTCGAAGCGGCAGCACACGCTCGCGGCGGGTATGAAGGATCTGATGATGGATTCGGAGCGGACCCGGCGCAGCGCAGTCCTTCATGAACTTTCCGAAAAAAAGAAAAAAGAGTTTTACCTTCGGAACCGGAACCGGGAAGCCGCGGTGCTTTTCGAGTCCGACCACCAGGGAGGGTTCCTGCACGGCTACACGGAAAATTACATCCGGGTGAAAACGGCGTATGATCCCAAACTGGTGAATGAAATAGTGAAGGTCAGGCTGGAGAAGCTGGAGCCTTCGATGGAATACCTGATAACCCTTTGATATGTTCCCACGCATCAGCGACCTGATCAATTACCTCCTCGGGACCCATCTCAACATCCCCATCCAGAGCTACGGGTTCATGATGGCCGTAGCCTTCGTGGCGGGCGGCTTCATCATCTTCAGCGAGCTGAAGCGGAAGGAAAAGGAAGGGATCCTCCGTCCCAGGGTCCGGAAAGTCCTAAAAGGCGGCCCTCCTTCTTTCCAGGAAGTTTTCTTTTCAGGCCTGTTCGGCTTCCTGCTGGGCTGGAAAGGGATCGGGATGCTCCTGGAATATTCTTTTTTCAGCCGGCATCCCCAGGATTTCATCCTCTCCGGCAAAGGGAGCCTGATCGGAGGGCTGCTGCTGGGAGGCGGCTTTGCCTTTTTCGCCTACTACTCGAAGAAGCGCAGGCAGCTGAAAGAGCCCGTCACCGAGGAAGTGACCATACATCCGTACGAGATCACCGGGAACATCCTGCTGATCGCGGCCATCTTCGGCATCATCGGTTCAAAGGTCTTCGACATCATGGAGCATTTCGGCGATGTCCTCCGCGACCCGGTGGGGACGCTGATCTCCTTCAGCGGATTGTCCTTTTATGGCGGATTGATCTTTGCGGCGTTTGCAGTGGGATGGTATGCGTACCGCAACGGGATCCGCTTTCCCGATATCGCGGACGTGGTGGCTCCCGGACTGATCCTCGCCTATGCCATCGGGCGGATCGGCTGCCAGTTGGCGGGCGACGGGTGCTGGGGGATCCCCAATCTTTCTCCCAAGCCACACTGGATGGGGTTTCTTCCGGACTGGGTGTGGGCCTTTAATTTCCCGCATAACGTAATCGATTCGGGAAACCTGATCCCCGGATGCGGCGGGGACCATTGCTATATCCTGACCCAGCCGGTTTATCCTACCTCCCTCTACGAAACCCTGATGGGAGTGGTTATCTTTGCGGTCCTCTGGTCAATAAGGAAGCAACTGCGGATCCCGGGATACCTGTTTTGCGTGTACCTGATCCTGAACGGGACCGAGCGCTTCCTGATCGAGCTGATCCGGGTGAACCAGCTTTACAATGTCCTGGGACTCTCTCTCACCCAGGCCCAGATCATCGCGATCGTCCTGATCCTGCTGGGCGCAACCGGGTTCTTTTTCTTTCGCTGGCTGAACCGGCGATATCTGAGAACCCGGGAAACACCGTCCAAACCCTGACCCATGGACCTTGAAAAGATCACCGGACAAGTGTGTGAGATGGCTTTGAAGGCCGGCTCCTATCTTGCCGAAGAGACCGGCAAGCTGAAGGAAACCGATATCGAAGTGAAGAGCGCCCACAACTATGTCACGTATGTGGATCGCCGGTCGGAAGCGATGCTGATAGAAGGGCTCCGGCATATACTTCCCGGCACCGGTTTCATCGCTGAAGAAAATCCATCTCTTCCTACCCGGGAGTTGAACTGGATCATCGACCCGCTCGACGGCACCACCAACTTCATTCACGGGGTTCCGGTCTTCAGTATCAGCATCGCCCTGCTGGAGGGTTCCGAAGTGATCTCGGGCGTGGTCCTGGAGGTGAATTCGAAAGAATGCTTTTACACCTGGAAGGATTCCCCATCTTTTCTTAACGGGAAATCAATCCATGTGTCGGCCGCTGAACGGCTGGAAGATTCCCTCTTCGCCACCGGGTTCCCGTATTACGATTACAGCCGGATGGATGCCTACCTGAATTTCTTCCGGTATATGATGGTGCACAGCCGCGGCGTAAGAAGGCTCGGATCGGCGGCCGCGGATCTTGCCTATGTGGCCTGCGGGAGGTTTGACGGATTCTACGAGTACGGGCTGAGCCCGTGGGATGTAGCGGCCGGGGTCCTGCTGGTGAAGAATGCCGGTGGGGTAGTCTGTGATTTTTCAGGAGGACAGAATATCCTGTTCGGGAAGGAGATCATCGCAGCCAACCCGCTGGTTTATAAGCCATTTTTCAGCGCTTTCAGAGGTAATTTCAAATAGGAGTGTAACTTCTCCTCCAAATGCCCGTCTGTTGATCACTGATCATGGAAAACAGGATCCGAATCATCCGGGGTGATATCACCACCTTGAAGACCGACGCGATCGTCAATGCAGCCAATCGCTCCCTCCTGGGCGGAGGAGGGGTGGACGGCGCGATCCATCGTGCAGCCGGGCCGGAGCTCCTCGATGCCTGCCGCAAGCTGAACGGATGCCCCACCGGGGAAGCGAAGATCACACCGGGATTCCGGTTGCCGGCCCGCTTTGTGATCCATACGGTCGGTCCGGTGTGGAGCGGCGGTCAGCACCGGGAAAACGACCTGCTGGCCTCCTGCTACCGGAGAAGCCTGGAACTGGCCGCGCAGAACGGTTGCCGGTCGGTGGCCTTTCCCAATATCAGCACGGGGATCTATGGTTTCCCGAAAAAGGAAGCAGCCCGTATTGCTATCGGGACCGTGAAAGAGTACCTGAAGGAAAATCCGGTGCCGGAGAGCGTGGAGTTTGTCTGCTTCGACGAAGAAAATGCCCGGATCTACGAAGAAGAGATGAACAGGCAGTAATCCCTTGGGAGCGTTAACTTGCGGGATGGAGAAGTCAACCTGAATTTGAGGCGGTTCACCGATTCCTTTCTTGTGAAACAGAGGAACTGCCTATTTTTGCCGTACTACGCGAATACATGAACAAGTCGCTTTTACCACTGCTTCTGCTGCTCTCCCTAAGCTTCGTGTCTTATTCCCAGCCGGAAAAGAAAAAGGTGCCGGCCCTTCCCCTGACCGGTTCCATAAAAATAGACGGAGTGCTCGATGAAGCGGCCTGGCAGGATGCACCGGTCGCGACAAGCTTTGTCCAGAACAACCCGTATAACGGGAGCCCGGCCACCCTGGAGACCGAGGTCCGGTTCCTGTATGACAATACCGGTCTTTACGTGGGCGCCCTGATGCACGATCCGCACCCGGACAGCATCCTGACGGAACTCGGATTAAGGGACGCCTCCGACCTGAATGCCGACTGGTTCCAGCTGCTGATCAGCCCATATAACGACGGGCTGAACGCCTTCTGCTTCCAGGTGTATGCCTCTGATGTGCAGATGGACTTCAAGCTTCCCAACCTCAGCCAGAGCGGCGGCCTTTCCCAGGACGTCACGTGGGACGCGGTCTGGCAAAGCAAGGTCCGGATCACGAAAGAGGGATGGGTCCTGGAGATGAAGATCCCCTACTCCGCGATCCGCTTCCCGAAGACCGATATCCAGGAATGGGGCATCAACATGGAACGGGAGATCCGACGCAAAAGGGAGACTGACGCCTGGAATTTCATTGATTTCAAGGTGCAGGGAGTGGTGAACCAGTCGGGACTCCTGGAGGGGATCCATAATATCAAGCCTCCCCTGCGGTTGTCAGTCTCCCCGTATTTCTCCACCTACCTGGATAAATCGGCCTCCCAGAAAGTCTGGCTGTTCTCCTATAAATACGGCGCCGACCTGAAATACGGCATCAACCAGAGCTTTACGCTGGACATGACGCTGATCCCCGACTTCGGCCAGGCGCCCACCGACGACATCGTGTACAACTTTTCGCCGTTCGAGATCCAGTATGCCGAAAAGAGACAGTTCTTCACGGAAGGCACGGAGCTGTTCAACAAATCGGGGATATTCTATTCGCGCCGGGTAGGCGGTCAGCCCAAGGGATACGACTCTGCCGCTGCGCATCTTGCTCCTGCCGAAAAGGTGATCAATAACCCTTCCACCACAAATGTCATCAATGCGACCAAGATCTCCGGGCGCACCTCCGGCGGACTGGGCATCGGGATCTTCAATGCGATGTCCTCCAACACCTGGGCAACGATCCAGGATACGGTCACGGGTGAAACGCGAAGGTTCCTGACGCAGGGGTTCACCAATTACAATATGATCGTCTTTGATCAGAACCTGAAGAACAACAGCTATTTCGATGTGCTGAACACCAATTATTTCATGCCCACCGAAGGGTACACCTGCAACGTTTCCGGGATCGATTACAAGTTCGCCAATAAGAAATACACCTATGGATTGTTCGGCGACGGGTTTGTCAGCCAGAAATATTTCAGTCATGCGGCCCCGGATTTCGGCTACCGGTACAATCTATCCTTTGCAAAGCTGGCCGGCAATTTTCAGTTCCGGATCTCCCAGATCCTGGAGACCGATCATTTCGACATCAACGACCTCGGATTCGATGCGGTCAACAACAAGTTCAATAACACCCTGCAGCTATATTACAACATCTATCAGCCCTTCGGGAATTTCCTGAACTGGTACAACTACCTGCTCATCCGGTATAACAGTCTTTACGAGGGATTGAAATACACCTACCTGGAAGTGTACGGGGAGACCAGCTCCACCACCAAGGATTGGCTGACCTTCGGGGCAAACACGGATGTGGGCCCGATTGACGGCCACGATTATTACGAGCCCCGGGTGGACGGATGGTGGTCCGTCTCGCCGGCCTATGTCAACCAGGTTTTCTGGATCTCTACGGATTACCGGAAGCCGGTGGCTGTCGACTTCTACCTCGGCGGGTATCTCGGAGCCCATTACAAGACCAGCGGGTTCGGCACGGAGATCGATCCCCGGGTGCGGTTCAGCGACCGGTTCCTGATGCGCTTGCAGGTTTCCTATAATCATCTGCTGAATGAGGTGGGGTATGTCATGGATTCTACCAGTCCGGCCGGCAACACGGTGATCATTTACGGGCGCCGCGACCGGATCAGCGTGGTGAACGTATTAAGTGCAGACTATATGTTCACCAGTGCCATAAGCCTGGATCTCCGCCTGCGGCACTACTGGGCTTCGGCTCCGTATTATTCTTACTACCAGCTTCAACAGGACGGGAACCTGGTCCCAGTAGACTACCGGGGAGAGGCCAATGTCAATTACAATCACTTCAACATGGACCTGACCTTTGTCTGGAATTTTGCGCCCGGAAGCCAGGTATCCTTCGTTTGGAAGAACATCATCGATACCTTCAATCATGAAGTGGAAAGGAATTACTTCAACGTCCTTAATACCACGCTCAGCTCCCCCGCCGCCAGCAGCCTGTCGATCCGGTTCCTGTATTACATTGATGCTATGTATTTTAAGAAAAAAGGAAAGAGGGGATAAAGGTTCACAAAGGGATTAAAGTAAATCGTTTTGAAGAATTTATCCCTTTCTTATAATGATCTTCTCGCAAAAAGCTTCTCCTGTAATTATAGACCTTATTCTAAAGAGATAAATACCGGAACTCAAATTGGGTATTTTGAATACGTACAGCGGGCAGTACCAGACAGATCGACACGAGTGAAAAGTTTATTATTAATAAGTGAATCTTGTACGCAGATCCCATGAACAACAACATCAAAACTCAGTTTTCCCGAATCTGAAAGAATATTTTACACTTCAAGACTCTTTTACCCGGTAGAATCAAAAGGCATCTATATCCCTTATGAACATGAACGATTGCAAAAAATCAACAAAATTGTAACCAAAATGCATGATGTTGACTTCATGACAATTTAATTATTAAGGTTAATCATCGATAGCTAAAACTTTTCCTGTAAATATTCTATCATGTACTCGAATCCTTAAAAAGTAAATACCCGGTTTGCATGGACGAAGATCTACCATATATGGTCGTTGGTTAAGAAATAGTTCTGATTTATAAATTAGTTTACCGTTCAAACTATATACTTCAATTTCCCCATCTGTTTGCCCATTTAATTCAAAATAGAATTTTCCGTCGTTAGGATTCGGGAAAACAGTGATCCTTTCTGGTCCGGATTTTTTCTTAATCCCGCTAATAACCCCACCGGTTTTGGTTTTAAGTATTGAGCCGTTTTCACCGGCAATATAACCTGTAAGTGAATCTGAAAACCAGATTGAATTAATAGGATATAAATAAAAGTTACACGTTGAAGTAGACTGCCAGGTCTCTCCTCCATCTTTCGTTCTTAAGATTGTATCCCAGCCGATTAAATACCCATGTAACAAATCAGAGAAGTTGATACTATGTGGATTCCATGGTCTGAAGGATCCAGAATACTTTATTTCCCATGTATTTCCAGCATCATACGTTTTTAATATCAAGTTATTACCTGTCACAAATCCAACATTTCCTGTAGGAAAATAAATTGAAATCAAATCTACCGACACACCTGAGTTTAACGAGATATAGGTGTCTCCTCCATCAGGCGTCATACGGATCTGTCCATTCTTGCCACAAAAGTAACCTGTGTCAATAGTTGTGAAATACATTGAATTATTTGAAATATCGGGCGGAGATTTAATATACCATGAATTACCGGCATCCATGGTTTTTAATAATCCTTCATATAAACAGTATCCAATGTTTTGAGAAGGGAACTGAATGCAAGTAAACTCATGCGGGTCTGTGGAAGAATAAATTGGGAACCAGCTTGAACCTCCGTCAATGGTTTTTAGGATGGCATTATTAAATCCGCAAACATACCCAACGTCAGGACTTGAGAAGTAAAGGCAATAAAGAAATTTGTTCGTTCCTGAATAGCAATTTTGCCAGGTATTTCCTCCATCATTGGTTTTAAGAATAGTCCCAGCATCTCCCGCGGCGTAACCTACATCCTGACTTGTAAAAAACAAGGATGTCAAATTATTCGTTGTAATATACGATGATCTTACCTCCCAGGTCAATCCATCATTATTTGTCACAACTGTAGCACCATGATTACCTACAACAATTGCATTCATAGAATCCGCAAATGATCCTGCCCACAGAAGGTCCGGTACCGGTAATGACTGAGGTTGCCAGGAATTACCGCTATCTGTTGTTCTGTATAAATGACTTGATCCTGCAATAATACCAGTCTGCGGGGAAGAGAAAAAGATGCTGGTAAAATCGTCCGGCTCTGAAGAAGCCGCCCAGGTCTGCCCCGCATTTGTTGTTTTGAGAATAGTACCATGGTGGCTGACTGCAAATCCCGTATCATGAGTTGTAAAGCATAGTGAAAATTGTGATTCATTGGGATCAAAATAGCTTATGTTCCATGTATTGCCTCCATCTGTGGTTTTATAGATTTCCTCCCATCCCCCTAAATATCCCGTTAATGAGTCAGTAAACAAGATCGAAAAGCAGGCAGTATAAATCGGGGGTGATGTCTGAAGACTCCAATTCTCGCCACCATCTATTGTCTTGTATAGTGCCCAGTAGGTTCCGACATATCCTGTCTTCTCATTAATAAACCAGACACAAAGGGCTTCATCCCCAAATTGAACAGGAAGCTGTGTCCAGGTGGAACCCCCGTCAGTTGTTTTAAATGCATACCCCCAATGATCGCTTTTGTTTGAGCCAACCGCATATCCGAGTTGTGAGTTGACAAAAAAGATACCGGTCAAACTTTGGTAATAGCCGAAATAGATTTGCTCCCATGTCAACCCTTTATCGGTTGTTTTCATGATCGTCCCTTTATCTCCCACGGCAAAGGCTGTGTTGTCATCCACAAACCGGACCCAGTTCAGGTTATTTCCCTGGGGCAACGGATTTTGCCATTCCCATTGGCTGTAAGAATGAATGGGGAACAAGCAATAAAGTAATATTAGGAGAGAAGGAGTTACCTTCTGATATAACATATTTTTTTCCTTACTATATTTTCGGTGTTTAATGTAGTAATAAAAATCGAAAAGTCAAGAAAAATCTTTCAAGCGCCTGAATATACAAGACACAGAGAAAATTAATATATTTGTCGCCGGATTGCGGTAGTAGCTCAGATGGTAGAGCATCAGCTTCCCAAGCTGAGGGTCGTGGGTTCGATCCCCATTTACCGCTCAGGACAAGGAAGTGTATACTTCCTTGTTTTATTTTTACAAAGGGTATGAACTATTCCCTTTGGATAACTCCTCAGATAACAAGAACCTACTTGTTGAAATTGCAAAAATTACCGTTCCTCTCCCCTGCAATATTATATAATTGCCCAAGTTCTTACCCGGAAATAAATACCGGATTTGGATTTTTCAAGGGTTCCTTCCATTCCTGACTGATTTTAAGCAGCGTCCGCAACCTGATTTAATCTTTTCGGCGCTCCCCGTAAAAATTGATTTGTTAAAACTATCGCTTTCTTTAAAAATCCGACAATCCCGGGCAAACTTTAAACACATTCCATAAATTATTGGTTTTTATGCAAATACATAACCCGATATGACATTTTTCCGTTTCTTCCTGCTTACCGCCTGGAATATTTTTGGTCCGTAATTGCAACATGCATTACACAACCTAAAAAAAAGGAGGTATGCTATGAAAAAATTAACCATCTGCACCGGGATCATGCTGGCGATCCTTTTCATGTTCGCCGTGGCATGTAAAAAAACGGATCCCACCCCTACGGATCCACCCATCACCAATGAAAATCACAATCCGGCCAAACCTAAGGTCATCTATCCGATGGATGAGGCTGAAGTATCCGGCAACCAGGTGATCCTCAGCTGGTCCAGTACTGACCCGGACGGAGATTTGATGACACATGATGTTTACCTCGGCACCCTGGGTTACCTGACCCACCGGGTGGCTTTCCGCATCTCTGACCAGTCAGTAACTGTCGGCGATCTGCAGAAAGGCACGATGTATCACTGGAAGGTCGTATCCTATGATGTGCACGGGGCCTTTACGGAAAGCGACGTCTGGAGCTTTACCGTGAAATGATGAAGAAGGAGAACCCCTTTCGCCGAACCGGCTGGACCCTATTCATCTTATTAAAAGTTGGGATCATTCATCTCAACTTTTAATATTTTTGCACCTGCCTGACGGTACCTGTAATTGTTCTGACCCGTCAAACCGGATAACATCCTTAACTCTCAGAAAACATGCCCTTATACAATTTTGTCGTCCTCCTGCTCTTCACCATCCTGGGTCTCGCGATGATCCTGCTGTTCATTTCCGGTGGGATCCGTCACCGGAAGAACCCGGGAGCCCCGGTCAGGGTCCTGGGAAAGCCTTCCATCCATCCCTTTTTCTTTTACAGCTCGAAGATCGCCTTCGGCCTTGTGCTCATGCTCTTCCTGCTGAAAGCCCTCATGCCGGGGATCGGCTGGGTCAGGGTTCCGTATGAAATGTCGTGGGCAGGGGCTTTTGTCATGCTGGCTGCCGTATTCTTTTTCATCCGTGCCTTTATCGACCTCGGTCCGGCCCTGCTGGTAGGTCTGCCCGACTTCCCCACCGAGCTGCGCACCCATGGGATATATGCCCTTACCCGTAACCCGATCTACCTCGCGGTATATTTCTTCTGCCTGGCCGCTTGTCTTTATTTCCCGGAGCCTTCCACGATCGCGCTTTCCATCTATGTGATTTATTTCCACCACCGGATCATCCTGGCGGAAGAGAAGTTTCTGGAAGAGCGGTTTGGAGAAAAATGGCTTGCGTACTGTAAAAAGGTGCACAGATATCTCTTTTAGGGAGGAATGAGGAAAGAAGAGGCAGGAGTTCAAAAAGAAGAGGCAGGAAGTAAGGAAGCTTATTCCTGGTGATAGCTGATGAGACCCTCGAGGGGGGACTGAAGGATGATGCCGGTCCTGATCTTGTGTGCCTTTGCTGATTCCATAAGGATCTTCCGGTAACAGAATGCAATGGAGCCGACGAAGGAAACCGTCAGCTTCCGGTAATCGTCATATTGCTTCACCTGTTCCTCGAAGAAGGCGTCGAACGAATCCCGGACCAGCCGGTGAAGGTAGGGATGCTCCTGGCGGGGAGCGATGAACGTGCTGAAAGATGCCAGGAACCGGTTCGGGAAAGGACGGTTATAGAAGGCATTCAGGTAATCCTCCAGGGTGAAGTTGTATTCCTTCTCAAATTCCGATCTCAGATCTTCCGGCAGCCTTTTTTTCAGGTAGCTTTCCATCAGCCGCTTGCCGAGGTTGGAACCCGCTCCCTCATCCCCGAAAAGATAACCCAGCGACGCCACTTTCGACCAGATCTCATTCCCGTCGTAATAACAGGAATTGCACCCGGTGCCCAGGATGCAGGCGATCCCCTCCTTTTTCCCGAACAGGGCTCTCGCTGCTCCGAGGATATCATGATAGATATGAATGGACGCCTTGCCGAACCAGGGCTGCATGGCTTCCTGCAGCAGGTTGTTGTTGTTTTCCGTCGAGCACCCGGCTCCGTAAAAGTAGATCCCGCGGATGTGGTCCGGTACCAGCCCGGGGATCAGGTCGGCCACGAGGATGGCTTCCACCGATGCCGTATTATGGAAATAGGGATTCAGTCCGGGCGTGTGGATCGTGGTCCGGTGCACGCCCCCTTCCACCAGGGCCCAGTGGGTTTTGGTCGAGCCGCTGTCGGCGATGAGGATCATGAGGCGGGATGATAGATGATAGATGATGGATGCGACCGCAAACTTACGTTTTTTGCAGTTGCCTTTGAATGTATTGTATGATTTCCTGCTCCTGGTCGGGATGGAACCATTTCATTTCGGGTTGCTTCCGGAACCAGGTGAGCTGGCGCTTGGCATAATGGCGGGTGTGCTTCTTTATGTTCTCAACTGCTTCTTCCAGGGAGCATTTCCCGTC
>DATJQF010000029.1:0-3067 GCA_035505995.1 Bacteroidales bacterium | reverse complement strand
GATGCAGTTCATCAAAGCCCCCGACTTCCCCACAGGCGGCGTGATCTACGGGTACGACGGCGTGAAGGAAGCCTATGAAACGGGAAGGGGAAAGATCATCATCCGCGGGGAAGCGAAGATCGAGAGCGATGACAACGGCCGGGAAATGATCGTGGTCACCTCCGTGCCTTACCAGGTCAATAAATCGGAGATGATCAAAAAGACCACGGAGCTGGTCAACGACAAAAGGATCGAGGGCATTACCGAGATCCGGGATGAATCGGACCGCTCCGGGATCCGGATCGTGTATGAGCTCCGCAAGGATGTGATCACCAACGTGGTGCTCAACAAGCTGTACCAGCTCACCCCGCTGCAGAGCTCCTTCAACATCAACAATATCGCCCTGGTCAAGGGCCGGCCGGTCACACTGAACCTGAAGGACCTGATCGTCCATTTCGTGGACCACCGGCATAATGTCATTATCCGCCGGACCCAGTTCGAGCTGGATGAAGCGGAGAAGAAAGCCCACATCCTGGAAGGATTGCTGGTGGCGATCGACCATCTCGACGAAGTGATCCAGCTGATCCGTACCTCCAAAACGCCCGACGAGGCAAAAACAGGATTGATGTCCGGCTTCAGCCTGTCCGAGATCCAGGCGAAAGCCATCCTCGACATGCGGCTGCAAAGGCTCACCGGGCTGGAACGCGAGAAGATCCGCCAGGATTATGACGAGCTGATCAAACAGATCGGATACCTTAAGGGCATCCTGGCCGACGTCAACCTGCGCATGAGCCTCATCAAGGAAGAGCTGAAAGAACTCAAGGAAAAATACGGCGACGAGCCGAAGAGCCAAATCATCTACAATGCCTCCGATTTCCGGATCGAAGATACCATCGCCGACGAGAGCGTGGTGATCACCATCTCCCACATGGGCTATATCAAGCGGACTCCCCTTACGGAGTACCGTAAGCAGAACAGGGGAGGGAAGGGGATGAAAGGAAGCGATGTCAGGGACGAGGACTTCCTGGAGCACCTGTTTGTGGCTTCCAATCACAATTACCTCCTTTTCTTCACCGAGAAAGGAAAATGCTTCTGGCTGAGGGTCTTTGAGATCCCGGAAGGTACCAAGACCTCGAAGGGCAGGGCCATCCAGAACCTGATCAGCATCGAGAGCGACGACAAAGTGCGGGCCTTCATCAATGTAAAAGATCTCAAGGATGAAGCCTATACCGACTCGAACTTCATCATCCTGGCCACGCAGAGGGGCACCATCAAGAAAACCTCGCTGAAAGCTTACTCGCGTCCCCGGCTGAGCGGGATCAACGCGATCACCATCCATGAAGGCGACCAGCTGCTCGAGGCCAAGCTCACCCAGGGCACCGACGAGGTCGTGCTGGCCCTGAAGAGCGGCCGGGCGATCCGCTTCAATGAGAAGACGGTCCGTCCGATGGGGCGGAACGCTGCCGGCGTAAGGGGGATCCGGCTGGCGAATGCGGGCGATGAGGTGATCGGAATGGTCTGCATCCCGCAGAACAAGCAGTGCGAGATCCTGGTGGTATCCGAGAACGGGTACGGCAAGCGTTCCCCGATCGACGACTACCGCGTGACCAACCGAGGCGGCAAAGGGGTAAAGACCATCAACATCACGGAAAAGACCGGCTCCCTGATCGCGATCAAGGATGTGACCGACAGCGACGACCTGATGATCATCAATAAATCCGGTATCATCATCCGCATGGGAGTGGCCGAGCTTAGGGTCATGGGCAGGGCTACGCAGGGAGTCCGCCTGATCAAGATCAACGAAGGCGACGGAATCGCCGCGGTGGCCAAGGTGGAGGTGGAAGAGGAGACCGGCGGGGACGGAAACGGGCCCACCGAAGAGGAACCCCGTGAAGAAGGTGCGGAAGAAGCCCCGGAAACGGACGATGCCGTCACGGATCCTGAAAATTAATTGCCGGGTTCGTGAATTTGCTTTGAACTATTTTCCATAATTTTGCCCGTCCTGATTCAGAAACTTAACCCTATAAATAACAGCCAGATGAAAAGAATTGTTTTAGTAATGGTGTTCCTGACTGCCATTATTGCCGGTTTCGGGCAAAAAAGCATGAGGCAGACCGCCTCCAATTACTTAAAGTCGGGAGATCTTGATAAAGCGGTGGAAGCGATCAACCAGTGCATCCAGGATCCCAGCACGGCACAGGATGCCCGGGCGTGGTTCATCCGCGGGAACATCTACCTGGAGATCGCCAATACCAAGGAAGACAAGTATAAGTCCCTGGACCCGGACCCGCTGACCAAGGCGCTGGATTCCTACAAGAAAGCGGCGGAATACGATACTAAAAAAGAATATACGGAAGACATCTTCCAGAAGCTGAGCTGGCAGCGGAACAACTACTTCAATGCAGCAGTGGATGCTTACAATAAAAAGCAATACAAGGAGGCGATGACCGATTTTGAAAGCGGCGCAAATACCCTGGCCATCCTGAATATCCCGGATACGCTGTCGCTGTTCTATGCCGCTGCATGTGCCGGACTTGCCAATGACCGGGTAAAAGCCAAGCAATATTATATTGAGCTGATCCATCAGAATTACAATTCGCCGGCCGTTTATATCGCGCTCTCTGATATTTACCGGGGAGAGAAGGACTCGGCCAATGCGCTGAAAGTGATCCGGGAAGGACAGAAGAGGTATCCGAACGATTTGAAGATGGTGCTGGGGGAAACCAATGTGTACCTTACGTTCGGAAATACAGATAAAGCCCTGAAGAACCTGAAATATTCCATCCAGAAAGACACGACCAACCCGACCGTTTATTTTGCGATGGGGACGATCTATGATAATCTGTCGGCAGATACCCTGAAGCCAGTACAGACGCGGAGGGAGTGTTTCAACGAGGCCGTGGATGCTTACCAGAAGGCGTTAAAGCTGAACCCGGCTTACTTTGATGCGAACTATAACCTGGGAGCGCTGTATGTCAACAAAGCAGCCGCGATCAACGATGTGGCGAACAAGCTGCCGCTGGATGCCGATGCCCAGTTCAACCAGCTGAAGAAGGAAGCCGACGGCTACCTGGAGCAGGCGCTGCCT
>DATJQF010000028.1:0-3083 GCA_035505995.1 Bacteroidales bacterium | reverse complement strand
CTCCACCTGGATGCGGGTATTCATCTCCAGGAAATAAAACTTCCCATCCCGGTCCACCAGGAATTCCACCGTCCCGGCATTGACATAACCAATCTTTCTAGCAATCGTGATCGCAGCATCCCAGATCGTCATTCGCAGTTCGTAATTCGTAATTGACGACGGGGCTTCTTCAATGATCTTCTGGTGCCTCCGCTGGATGGTGCATTCCCTTTCGAAAAGGTGAATATAATTTCCGTGCCGGTCGCCGATCACCTGTACTTCGATATGCCTCGGTTCTTCCAGGTACTGCTCGATATAGACCGTGCCGTCGCCGAAATAATTCAGTGCTTCACGGCCGGCAGATTCCAGGGAGGCTTTCAGCTCCCCGGGGCTTTTCACGATCTTCATCCCTTTCCCGCCGCCGCCTGCAGCCGCTTTGATCAGTACGGGATAGGGGAGGAGCTTCCCTTTTTTCTCCAGGTCGCCCACCGAACCCTCAAATGAGGTAGTAACCGGGATCCCCAGTTCCCGGGCGATCTCCCGCGAACGGATCTTGTTTCCTATCGCTTCGATGGAAACGGAGGAAGGACCGATGAAAATAATCCCGTTATCCTCGCAGGCTTTCGCGAAAGCAGGATTCTCCGAGAGAAAGCCGTATCCGGGATGGATCGCATCAGCCCCAGATTGCATTGCGATCCGGATTAGCTTTTCAATGTTCAGGTAGGTTTCCGAAAGCGGGCCGGCGCCGAGCGCGTAAGACTCATCGGCCCGGGCGACGTGCAGCGCTTCCCTGTCCGTTTCCGGATAAACCGCCACAGTGGCAATGCCCAGGCGGTTCGCCGTGCGCAGGATGCGGACCGCGATCTCCCCCCGGTTGGCCACCAGGATCTTCCGGATCAGCTTGTCCATCCCGGCTTGCGTTTTTCCAGGAATGCATTCATCCCTTCCTGGCCTTCTTCCGAGGCCCTGATATCGGCGATCATCTTGGCCGTATATTCGTATGCCTGCGCAAAAGTCAGGTTATTGCAGATCTCAAAGAGGAGCGATTTGACGTGGCTTTGCGCCTGCGGTCCGCCGGTGCGCAGGGACCCGATCAGGGAATCCAGTTCCTCCTCCAGCTTTTCCGCCGGCACCGACCGGTTCACCAACCGGTACTGTTCCGCTTCTTTGCCATTGATCCTTCTCCCGGTGAGCATCAGCTCGCGGGCAGGGAATTCTCCCATTCTCTTCACGATGTAGGGCGAAATACAGGCCGGAATGATCCCGATCTTCACCTCGCTCATGGAAAACAGTGCATCCTCCTCGCAGAGGACCATATCGCAGGCCGCCAGCAAGCCGTTCGCACCGCCCAGTGCAACACCGTGGACGACCGCTATCGTGGGCCGCCTGCAGGTATAGATCTCGTAAAAGCATTCGGAGAGCAGGAGGCTTTCCTCATAATTCTTTTCATAGCTGTTCTTCGAAACGTCCTTCATCCAGTTCAGGTCCACCCCGGCACAAAAGGATTTCCCGTTGCCTCTCAGCACCACGCACAGGGTCTCTTCTCCGGGCAGCGAGGAAAAACACTGGATCAGCTCCCGGAGCATCGTTTCATTGAACGCGTTATGCTTGTCGGGCCGGTTCAGGCGGATGGTCAGGACGCGGTCCCTGGTGTCGGTCTCTAAGGTCGTAAAATGGTTCATGTTCTTTACATTCTGAAGATGCCGTAATGCGTGGAATCATATTTCTTGTTCAGGGAGATGGCGATCGCCAGGCCGATGATCTTGCGGGTATCCACCGGGTCGATGATGCCGTCGTCCCACAGCCGGGCCGTGCTGTAATAAGCCGAGCCCTCTTCCTCGTATTTCTTAAGGATACTTTGATAAAGCTGGTCGCGCTCCTGGTTTGAAAGCTTCTTCCCGGAGGCTTTCAGTTGCTCTTCCTTCACCGTGATCAGCACATTGGCGGCCTGCTCCCCGCCCATGACCGAGATCTTGGCATTCGGGTACATGAACAGGAATCTCGGATCATAAGCCCGGCCGGCCATGGCGTAGTTGCCGGCGCCGAACGATCCCCCGAAGATCACGGTGAACTTGGGCACCGATGCATTCGCGACCGCATGGACGAACTTGGCGCCGTCGCGCGCGATCCCGCCGTGCTCATACTGCTTACCCACGATGAACCCGGTGATGTTCTGCAGGAACAGGATGGGGACCTTGCGGGAGGTGCATAATTCGATGAAATGGGCTCCTTTCAGGGAAGTTTCCGAGAAGAGCACCCCGTTGTTCGCCAGGATGCCCACCGGGTACCCCATGATCCGGGCGAAGCCGGTGACGAGGGTAGGGGCGTAGCGTTCCTTGAATTCATGGAACTGGCTGCCGTCGACAATACGGGCGATGATCTCGCGGGAATCGACCGGCTTTTTAAGGTCGATGGGGAGAATCCCATAGAGCTCTTCTGCAGGGTAAAAAGGTTCCTCGATCGGGAAGGTTTCTATTTCTTCCTTCTCACGGTTGCTGATGGACTGGAATATATTCCGGCAGATCTGGATCGCATGCACATCATTCTCGGCCAGGTGGTCCGCCACTCCCGAGATGGTCGTGTGCACCTCGGCGCCGCCCAGCTCCTCGGCCGTGACTTCCTCCCCCGTTGCCGCTTTCACCAGCGGGGGCCCGCCGATAAAGATCGTTCCCTGGTTCCGGACAATGATCGCTTCGTCGCTCATGGCGGGCACATAGGCGCCGCCGGCCGTGCAGGAACCCATCACCAGCGCGATCTGCGGGATGCCCATGGCAGAAAGCCTGGCCTGGTTGAAGAAGAACCGGCCGAAGTCATTTTTATCGGGAAAGACATTAGCCTGCTCCGGCAGGAAAACGCCCCCGGAGTCCACCAGGTAAATGCAAGGCAGTCGATTTTCTTCCGCAATCTCCTGGGCCCGCAAGTGCTTCTTGATCGTCTCCTTTACGTAGGTCCCGCCTTTTACGGTGGCGTCGTTGGCGATGATCATCACTTCTTTCCCGTGGATCACCCCGATGCCGGTGACGATCCCGGCCGAAGGGAATTCGTCGTTATACAGGCCGAATGCGGCCAGGGCAGAGAGCTCGATGAACGGGGTGTTCTTATCG
>DATJQF010000027.1:0-4770 GCA_035505995.1 Bacteroidales bacterium | reverse complement strand
TTTTACTTCTCAGCCTCAGGCTGTTCGTCACGACCGATACCGAGCTGAACGCCATCGCGGCGCCGGCGATCATCGGGTTGAGCAGGAAGCCGGTGAAAGGATACAGGACGCCTGCCGCCAGCGGGATCATCAGCAGGTTGTAAAAGAAGGCCCAGAACAGGTTCTGGCGGATGGTCTGCACCGTAGCCCGGGACAGATGGATCGCGGTCGCAACTTTCTGAAGATCTCCTCTCACCAGGGTCATCTGGGAATTCTCGATGGCAACATCGGTTCCGGTGCCCATGGCGATCCCCAGATCCGCAAGGGCCAGCGCCGGGGAATCGTTGATCCCGTCGCCGACCATGGCCACTTTCAATCCTCTCTTCTTCAGTTCCCGGATATAATCGGCTTTCCCTTCCGGGCTCGCTTCCGCCCGGTAATGTTGGATCCCGGCCTGCTCCGCGATGTGAGCCGTGATCGACCCGGTGTCGCCCGATAGCAAATGAAGCTCCAGTCCCATCCGCTGAAGGTCCTGAACTGCCGCGGGAGAAGTTGGTTTCAGGACATCCGAAACTGTCAGCATCAAGACCACCTCGCCGTTCCAGGCGGCAAATACCAGGGAGCTTGCCGATGAGCGGAGTTCCTTTTCCTTTTCGATCATGAACCCGGAGAATGTTGCTCCGTTCTCCACCAGGAAGTTCCGGCTGCCGATCAGGTAATGATCCCGGTTCACCACAGCCGATACCCCTTTCCCCGAATGATTCGCAAATTCCGTCACCTGGACTTCCTGCCCGCTCTCTGTTCTTAAATGCCGTGCGACTGCCCTGGCTACCGGATGCTCCGATCTGGATTCGATGGCCGATATGGCACTTTTAATTGCATTTATATTTTCATTCCGGCCTCCTTTTTCCTCATTCCAGATCAGACGGGTCACTTCGGGCTTCCCGTTCGTGATCGTCCCGGTTTTGTCAAATACGATCGCATCCAGCTTGCAGGCAGTCTCCAGGCTCACCGCATCCCGGATCAGGATCCCCTGCCGGGCAGCCCTGCCGATGCCCACGATGAGTGCGGTGGGGGTCGCCAGTCCCAGCGCACAGGGACAGGAGATAATGAGCACGGTGATCGCTGCAATGAATGCAAAGGGAAGAGCAGATGAGGGAGGATAGAGGGTGGAGGTTGGAAAAAGATACCATCCTAAAAAAGTCAGGATGGATATGATTATGACCACCGGCACAAAGACGGATGATACTTTATCCACCAGCTTTTGCACCGGCGCCCGGCTTCCCTGCGCCTCCTGCACCAGCTGGATGATGCGCGCCAGCATCGTGTCTTTACCTATTCTTTCGGCGACAGCCATCAGGCTCCCGTTCTGGTTCAGGGTGGCTCCGATGACGCGGTCGCCCGCTTTTTTCTCCACGGGAACGGACTCCCCGGTGATCATGCTCTCATCCACAAAGCTGCTCCCTTCGGTCACCCGGCCGTCGGTCGGGATCTTTTCTCCCGGACGGATGATCATCAGGTCCCCGATCCGGATCCTGGAGATGAGGATCTCTTTTTCCTCCCCCTTCCGGATCACTTTCGCGGTCTTCACTCCCAGCTCCAGCAGCTTCTTGATGGCTCCCGTGGTCTTTGTCTTGGCCTGCTCCTCCAGGTACCTGCCCAGCGAAATAAAGGCGATGATCACGGCGGCCGCTTCATAGTAAACGTGGGGCTCCATCCCCCGGGATCGCAGGAATCCGGGAAATATCGTGTTAAAGGCACTGAAGAGAAAAGCCGCCCCGGTGCCCAGGGCCACCAGGGTATCCATGTTGGATGAAAAGTGCCGGGCCCGCTTGACGGCAATGATGAAAAAATCTTTTCCGAACCACCCCAGGACCGGGACCGAAAGTCCCAGCATGATCCAGTTCTTATAGGGAAAATCCCGGAAAACCATGGAAAGCAGCACGATGGGAACTGAAAAAGCAAGCGCCATGAAGGCATTGAAGCGCATTTTCCTCAGTTTCCGGTGCTCCCGTTCGGATTCGCTTTCCAGGGTCAGCTCTCCCGCTTCCACCAGCTTGTACCCGATGCTGTCCACAGCCTTCATCATCTCGCTCACCTTCACCCGGTCTTCGTCATATTTTACAATGACGCGCTCGTTGGCGAAATTCACGCTGGCCGACTCCACCCCGCCGAGCGAATCCAGCGTCCCCTGGATGCTCGTGGCGCACGCCGTGCAGGACATGCCTTCAATTTTCAGTATTTCCGTTTTGATGGACATGTGGGTGGAAAAACATGCAAAGGTACGGTAGGATAGCGTTGCCTGGGGAGTTACATTTGATTCTTCGGGCAGTGATTATAGTGGGGATGGTTTTGAAATAATATGACCGGGGTTTGTAAATTGAGTAAAGTTGCAGATCTTATTCATCAGGCCCGAAAGATCCCGGTTATTTTCTCGAAAACTCGAAAAACCATCCGGATCAATACGAAAGTATAACGGGAACTTTAACTATTACCACTATCCCCACTCTCATCACTATTACCGGCCACCTGTTTATAAATGTCCAGAATGTCTGCCCGGTACCTCCCCGGCGCCTCCACGTATCCCCAGCCTTTTTCAAGGGAAGTGATGCCGCCCAGGGGGGAATCCGGGATCGGGATCACGGCATAGGGAATCTCTTTATCGGCCAGGATCTCCTCCAGGCGCTCTGCTTCAAACTGGTTGTTCAGGACCAGGATCTTCTCATAGGTTTCCATAATATGGCGTTTAAAGGATCAAAGGTACGATATCCCCGATGGATGATCAGGCTATATCTCTATCAGGAAAGAAAGATCACGAATATTCTTGCAATGAAGGCTTTCAGGGAAAAAACAGCTTTGCGGAGGAACTGCGAGGTTTTAGCGGATTCCGCATGATTGTTGAGATACCGTAAGGCAAAATAATAGAATCGTCTGCCATAAGGCCGCCTGACAGGGATCTCCCTCTCCGATTGCCGGCTCCAGTCATAAGGGGCAAGAAAGGACGGCTCGGCATCCCTGAAATACCGGGTGCCTTTGATCGGGTAGGCAAGGGTGATGGTGAACTCATCGGGCCGGGCTTTCGCAAGATATTGGGCGGTCAGCATGATATCCCTTTTATGCTCGCCCGGATACCCTGCCATGATAAAAGTGCCGGTCAGGATCCCCGCCTCCCGCAGCCGGCCCATCACATTTATCGTCTGGGAGATGCTGATGCGGCGGTTCATCAGGTCCAGTACCTTTTGTGATCCGCTTTCCGCCCCGATCCAGATCTTTTTACATCCCGAACGTTTAAGCAACAGGATGATCTCGTCATCCAGGCAGTCGGTGCGGCTGATGCATTCATACCGGATATGCATGTTCCTTTTTGAAAGCTCTTCCAGGAACTTCCGGAGCCACTCCCGGCGCAGGGTGAAAACATCGTCGGTGAACCAGATCTGGTCGGGAGCATAGCGGCTCTGAAGGATCCGGATCTCCTCCGCTACCAGCGCCGGATCCTTCCTCCGGCAGGAATCACCGTACACCGGCTTGCTGCACCAGTTGCACGAATAGGGGCATCCTCTCATGGAATTGACCGCCAGGGAGAAATAGCCGTGCCGGTTCATCCAGGCATCCCGGTAGCGGTCTACCCGGATGCGGTCATAGGCCGGCATCGGGATCGAGTCCGGATCCAATGGTTTCTCCTCCGGAGTGATTATGGTGCGGGAATCACGATCCCTGAATATTATTCCCTTGATGCCGGAAAGATCATTTTTCAACGGGGATTCAAAATGCCGGATGAGATCCGTAAGGGTCGCTTCCCCTTCTCCCGGCACTGCGACATCGGCGCCTGCATCCAGCCATTGTTCCGCGTTGAACCTGACGTCCGGCCCGCCCAGGATGATCCGGCTGTTTCTGAGTTCCGGCCGGTCCCGCACAAATCCTATCAGATTCAGAATGTTCTTCCGGGTCATGAGCGTGGCATAGATCCCGATGAGGTCGGGCCGTTCAGCCAGCAGGTGATCCCTGAGCTCCTCCATCGTTCCGAAGGTCGGATCAAAGATCGAGTGCACTATCCCTTCCCGGCTCAGCCAGGCCGACAGGTAAAGCAACCCCAGGGGAGGATAGGGCTTCATGACCGCTGTTTCGGCAGGGTCCTGCTGCAGGAAATAACCGTGGGTAAGCAGGAGCTTCATCTTTTTTCGAATGTAACGAGGTAATGATCTGCAAAGTCTGAGAGAAAGGAAATATCCCCGAACCATTTTTCCATCAGGACCAGGATCTTCAGCAGGATCTTCCGGTTCCTGAAAAAAGGATCCAGTCCGGACGGCGGAAGGAACAAGCCGACCGGACGGCTTGATCTGACCCTGAATTCCTTCGAAAATAACCTGGTGAATATTCCCGGCGAATAATAATAGATCCGGGTCTTTGAATCAACCGGTCCGAAAATGACCGGTTTATTCCTTCTCCTGCGGTTGGGGGGTTCCCCCCTGCGCCTCAGCAGCCGGTAGCCTATCTCCCATCCGCACCGCGTACCGAACACCACCAGGATCATTTTGCCCCGCGGCTCAAGCAGGGAGGACAGGGTGGCAGAAAGCCGGGTTATCTCCTCCGCGGGAAGGCAGTTGAGCCCGCTGAAATCCGAGAAAACCAGATCATATTTTTTTCC
This sequence comes from Bacteroidales bacterium, assembly GCA_035505995.1. Classification (GTDB taxonomy): domain Bacteria; phylum Bacteroidota; class Bacteroidia; order Bacteroidales; family FEN-979; genus DATJQF01. The sequence goes on along the minus strand of DATJQF010000027.1, from coordinate 146 downwards.
CTTGTCGAATTGTTCCAACTCCTTAAAGCCCGCTTTCTTAAAATCAACCCCTGCCTCCTCACTCCTCCCTTTTAATTTTCCGACACATTGATCGATCATTTTCTGAGAGTCATCTGTGGCCAGCACATTGCACCCCAAGCCAGCCA